>JADJYF010000005.1:300000-430588 GCA_016719885.1 Pseudomonadota bacterium
CGCCCGCGCTGTCGCCGACCACGCCCATGCGGCTGGCGTCGAGGCCCAGCCTGCCGGCCTCGGCCGCCACCCACTTCAAGGCGGCGAAGCAGTCCTCGAGCGGCACCGGGAACGGATGCTCCGGCGCCTTGCGGTATTCCACCGCCAGCACCGCGCAAGCGCTGCGGTTGGCGAGCGTGCGGCAATAACCATCGTGGGTGCCGAGATCCATGTACACCCAGCCACCGCCGTGGAAGTGCACCATCACCGGCAAGGGGCCGTCGGCGGCCGGTGCATAGAGGCGTGCCGGAATGGCGCCGCCCGCGACCGGGATGCTGAGCGCCTCGACCCGCGCGCACCCTTCCTGGTCTTCGGGCTTGGTGGCGAACGCCGCGTTGAAATAGGCGCGGCCTTCCGCCGGCGCCATTTCGTCGAGGGCTTTCACCCCCGCCTCGCTCAACACCCTGATGACTACCTGGGATTCCGCGCTCAACGGCATCGCTCACGCTCCGTACTTCTGGATTGAATTAAATCGTTGGTATCTATCGATTTTGGCTAGGGTAGGGGCAAAGCACAGGGGAGGCAATGCGGCGCCCGGGCCGCGGCCAGCATCGCGAATCGTTCTAAAGTAGAGGCCCGCCCGCGACGATACATTGCCTGCTGATATCGCTCGCTTTAAGGGAATAAAAATGACAAAGCCCGTCAGTTTCGAAACCGCTTCGGAACGTCTGCGTCTCGCTCTACCGCTCATGTCCCGCTACCACATCCCGATCGCGCCGCTCAATTACGCGGTGTGGTACGAGTACGTCGCCGGCGGCAGCCCGGTGCTGCGCGACGTCATCGATCGCCTGGTCAAGAACGAGCAGACCATCGACGAGAACCTGACCCGTGAACTCTACCAGCGCTATGTCGACCCCACTGACCAGAGCCGCGTCGAAGCCGCGCAACGCACGGTGCGCCGCCTGATCGAAGCGATGTCGGTGTCGCTGGACGCGGCCGGCAACGAAGTGAGCCGCTTTGACCAGACTCTGAAGGAATGCGCCGCGCAGCTCAGCACCGATATCGAGGCCGACGAACTGCGTGGCCTGGTCGACGGCCTCATCGCCAGCACCCAGCAGATGAACGCCGGCAACGACGCCCTCAAGCATCATCTCGAGGAAAGCCGCCGCGAAGCGGACGCGCTGCGCGAAGAGCTGGCCAAGGTGCGGGTCGAGGCCCATTCCGACCCGCTCACGGGGCTCGCCAATCGCAAGGGTTTCGAAGAACGCCTGCGCGCGCTGGAACTCGGCGACGATTACACCGAACACGCCCATTGCCTGCTGATGGGCGACATCGACAAGTTCAAGGCCATCAACGACACCTACGGCCACCTGTTCGGCGACAAGATCCTCAAGATTGTCGCCAAGGCGTTTTCCAACCTGACCAAGGGCAAGGACCTGGCGGCGCGTTTCGGTGGCGAGGAATTCATCATCCTGCTGCCCGAGACGCCATTGCGCGGTGCGCTGGCGGTCGCCGAGTCGATTCGCCGCAGCATCGAGAAGGGCCGCGTGTTCAATCCCAAGACCGGCGAGGAAGTGGCGCGCGTGACCATTTCACTGGGCGTCACCGAAATCGTGCACGGCGAGGCCATCGAAGCCGCCATCGCGCGCGCCGACGAAGCGCTCTACCGCGCCAAGGAAGGCGGCCGCAACCGCGTGGAGTGCCTGATGCCGACGCCACCGCTGAAGGCGACGGCGTAGCAGGCAGAAAGACCGCACTCGAATGTCAGACTGAAGTCTGACCCACAATCAAGTTCGCCGGTCTTCTGTGGGTCGGACTTCAGTCCGACATGCATCGGTGCGAAGTAATCGCACCGATGCATGCCCATTACCCCGCGAAATCAAATCTCACGCGCAGCGCGCCGAACACGTTCACATCCGGCGCCGGCTCGAAGTAGCGCTGGTTGCTTTCCTGGATGCGGATGGCCTGGTTGTACTTCTCGTTGAACAGGTTGTTGACGCCGAAGCTCGGCGTCACCAGCGTGTTGCCGACGCGCACGTCGCGCCCGAATACGAGATTCGACACCGTGTAGTCCGGCACTGCCACGCTGTTGGCGTTGTCGGCGTAGAAGCTGCTCACGTAGTTGATGTCCCACTTCGCGAACCAGCCGTCGGCGTGACGGTAGGAGAACTCGGCGTAGAAATTGTGCATGGGCACGCCGGGCAATTCGTTTTCTTCCACGCCCGGGAACTTGGCGAAACGGTCGAAGCTGAAATCCGAATAGGTGTAAGCGGTGCTGAAGGTCAAGCCGCGCATGATCTCGGCGTTCATGCTCGCTTCGAGGCCGCGGCGTTCGGTGTCGGCGTTGTTGAAAAAGGCGCGGCCGTTCTTGTTCTCGACCGTCGTCACCTCGTCTTCAATCTGCATGTCGAAGTACGCGAGCTGGTAGTTGACGCGCTCCAGCACCACGCCCTTGAAGCCGATTTCATAGCCGCGCGTATGCTGCGCGGCGACGTTGGCGAAGCCGCCCAGGGCGTTGACGTCGGCCGGCCGCGCGAACTCGGTGAAGGTCGGCGTTTCGAACGCGGTGGCGTAGTTGACGTAGAAATTGACGGCGCGGTTGAAGCGGTAGAGCGCGCCCACCATCGGGTTCAATTCGTCGAAACTCAGCTTGTTCGACTGGTCGCCGTTGGTGGGGGTGATGAAGCGGTCGTCGATGGCGAAATGGGTATGGTCGTAACGCAGGCCGGCCTGCAGGCTGAGCTGGCTGGTGACCGAAAACTCGTTCTGCAGGTAGACACCGGCGGTGTCGGCGTTTTCATCCTGGTCGAAACCGAGCGCGCCGCGCACGCCGCCGAGATTGGCGTAGCGCTTGCGGTCATCGGTCATGGTCTCGACGTCGAAACCGATGGTCACGCGGTTGGCGTGGCCGAACAGCGCGGTCGAGTTGCTGTACTGTCCGCCGCCGCCATAGAAGAAGCGTCGGAACGTCACCGCGCCGCCGTCGACCACCGGCAGGAAGCCATCGAAGTCCCGCCAGTTGTAGTAGTTGCGCACCGTGAATTCGTGCACGCCCATGTTCTTGTGCCAGGACAGGCCGACCTTTTCCTCCTGCACGGCTTCGCCGGCGTGCAAATCGGTATTGCGCTGACGCGAGCCACGGCGGCCGAGCGCGGCCAGGTCGGCGCCGGCCAGGCCACCCGCATCGTTGGCGGTGGGCGCATTGGCGCCGCGCACGATCAGCTGGCCGACCGAACCGTCGGCAAAGGTGTAGGCAAGCTTGGTGTTGACGATGCCCTGACGAGTCTCGGCATGGTCGCGATAACCGTCGTAGTCGAGATAGGAACCGTTGACGAAGTAATTGAGCGCGCCGGCCTGGCCGCCGCCTTTCAACATCACGCGGTCCTGGCCGTACTGGCCGAGCACCGTGCCGGCTTCGACGAAGGGCGTGACCGGTCCGGACTGGGTGCGGATGTTGATCACGCCGCCCGCCGACGCGCCGTACAGCGCCGCCGCCGGGCCGCGCAGCACTTCGACGCGCTCGACGTTGCTCAAGTCCAGGTCGTCCAGCGAGGTCTGGCCATCGCTGACGGTCGAGGGCAGGCCATCGACATAGACCTTGATGCCGCGGATACCGAAATTGGCGCGCGCGCCGAAGCCGCGGATGGAGATGCGCAGATCCTGCGCCGAGTTGTAGCGACCGTTGAAAAACATGCCCGGCACGCGCAGCAGCGATTCATCCAGCCCCAGCATCTGGCGGCGTTGCACGTCGTCGGCGGTAACGGTGCTGACCGAGAACGGCAGGGTCAGCAGGTCGTGTTCGACACGCGTGGCGCTGACGGTCATTTCGTCGATGGCGTGGGCGGAAGGCGCGGCGCCGAGGCTCGCGATCAAGAGCGGCAACAGGCGTGGAGCGACGCGCGGCGGCGTCGACGGACGAGCGATGTTCAAAATGTGATCCCCATACAAAACGGCGAGCCCTCGGCCCGCGCGGAAAAAGATGATTGAAACCTCAGGCGGCGCGCTTGATATGCATCATGTCGCCCTGCTCAGGCGGCAAGGCCGGCGCGCTGCCGCGCTTCCAGCAGCGCGCTGGCGATGGCGCGGAATTCACTCTCGTCGGCGTATCGCGCGGTGTGGTTGACGCCGGTCACGCCGATGGCGGACAGCGCCACCAGTTGCGCGGCGGCCCGCTCCGGCGAATCGAGCTCGAGTTGCAGCAAGGGCACCACCTCGGGCGGCGGTTTGCCGGCGTCGGTCATGGCCGCGGTCAGCGTGGCTATCGGCGCGCGCAGCTTGTCGACATCGCCCGTCATCGGCATCCAGCCGTCGCCATGGCGCAGCACGCGGCGCATGACGTGCTCGCCCTGGCCGCCGACCAGGATCGGCGGGCGCGGCGGGCGTGGACTGAATATGAAGGGCTGGCCATGGACCGTGACCACGTCGTGGGCGAAGCACTCATGCAGGAACGCCAGCGTGTCGTCGGTGATGCGGCCGCGATGTTCACGCGCCACGCCGGTGGCGGCGAATTCGGCCGCCATCCAGCCGGCGCCGACCCCGAGCGTCAGGCGTCCGCCCGACAGTTCCTGGATCGACGCCACCCACTTGGCGGTCGGCAAGGCCGCGCGGTAGGGCAGCACCAGCACCGATACGCCGAGCCCGACGCGCGTGGTGACGCCGGCGGCGAAGGCCAGCGTGGCCAGCGGATCGACATAACGACCGCCCGAGCCCTCGGCGTCATCCGGCGGAATGGCGATGTGATCGATGGTCCACAGCTGGTCGAGACCGAGTTCATCGGCGGTACGCGCGCAGGCGGCAATGGTCGCGGCGCTCGATGCCGGCCCCGAATTGCGCAACAACATGCCGAGTTTCCATGATCGATCCTCTGGATGGTGCGGAATTCATTCGCACATTCAAAGCGGCGTCGACGCCGGTCGGCGGAATTGTAATGTGCGAATGAATTCGCACCTACAGGAATATCGAGCGGGTTCCTACAGGTCGAACGCCTTGTCGATGCGCTCGAAGCGGCGCCGCACGAACTCGCGCGATTCCTCGTGGGTGACGATGTAGAGCTCGTTGTTCTTGATGGCCTTGACGACCTTGTCGGCCACGCCTTCCACCGGCAGCACGCGGCCGCGCATCTTCTCGGCCTGCTCGTCGGATACATCGAGATCGCGCTCCGGGCCGCCGAATTCGGCCGGACGGTTGCGTGCCGAGTCGTTGATGTTGGTGGCAACCACCATCGGGCACAGCACCGAGGAGCCGATATTGTGTTCGCGCAAATCCTTGGCCAGGCATTCCGACAAGGCCACCACGCCGTACTTGGCCACGCAATACACCGACAGGCCCTGGTTGGCGACCAGGCCCGCGAACGACGCGGTGTTGACGATGTGACCGCCCTGGCCCTGCGCGATCATGCGCGGCAGGAAGGCCTCGACGCCGTGGATCGGGCCCCACAGGTCGACCTTCATGATCCATTCCCAGTCGGCGTGGCTCATGTCCTGCACCGGGCCGAACACCGCCACGCCGGCATTGTTGAACACCACGTGCGCGGCGCCGAAATGTTTGAAGGTGGTGTCGGCGAGTTGCTGCACCTCGGCCAGTTCGCCGACATCGGTCCTGACGCCGATGACGTCGGCGCCGCTCCTGCTCAAATCGTGCGCGGCGGTATCGAGCGCGCCCTGCTCGATGTCGGCCAGCACCAGGCGCATGCCTTGCCTGGCCAGGGCCTTGGCGGTGGCGAGACCGATGCCACTCGCGCCGCCGGTGATGACCGCGACCTTGCCTGCGAGATCTTTCATGATTTCCCCCATTGGTAATAACCGAAAGCCGTCCAGCCGCCGTCGATGACCAGCACTTCGCCGGTCACGAAGGCGGCGTCGTCACTGGCGAGATACACCACCGCGCGCGCTATTTCGCGCGCCGTGCCGAGCCGCCGCATGGGCGTGCGTCGTTCCAGGTCCTTGAGCGTGA
This sequence comes from Pseudomonadota bacterium, assembly GCA_016719885.1. NCBI lineage: Bacteria > Pseudomonadati > Pseudomonadota > Pseudomonadota bacterium. The sequence goes on from JADJYF010000005.1 coordinate 305,932, forward strand.
GCTTGCCTTCATGGGCGAGGTCGTCGACCAGGTCGGTCTGCACATAGCCCGGCGCCACGCAGTTGACGCGGATGCCGAGCCGCGCCCATTCGATCGCCATCACGCGTGTCATCTGGTCGGTGGCGGCTTTCGATGCGCAGTAGCCTAGCGTGGCCGGGAAGGCATTGCGGCCGAGGATCGAACCGATGTTGATGATGTTGCCGCCACCGTGGCCCTGCATCTGCCGCGCCGCCGCCTGCGAACACAGGAAGATGGACTTGGCGTTGATGTCCATCTGCTGATCCCAGTTCTCCTCGGTCATCTCCAGCGTCAGCATCGGGCGCGACAGGCCGGCGTTGTTGACCAGGATGTCGAGCGGGCCGAAATCGGCTTCGATGGCGGCGAAGGTGGCGGTCACCTCGGCGCTGTTTTCCACGCGGCAGCCGTAGGCGCGCGCCTCGCCGCCCGCGGCGCTGATGTCGGCCACCACCGCGGCCGCGTTCTCGGCGCGCGTGGCGAGACAGGCGACGCGCGCGCCCTCGGCCGCGAGTTCCAGCGCGATGGCCTTGCCGAGACCGCGACTGGCGCCGGTCACCACCGCGAGTTTGTCTGTGAATTGGCCCATGGCTCCCCGCTGCATTGTGATGAATGGCTGTTCAGGCGCCGCTCGTGGCGCCGCGCGTGTGCACCAGGGCCACGGCCGCGCCGCCGCCGATGATAGCCACCAGCGCCAACAGGATGAAGTAGTGCTGATGTCCGGCCAGGCCCGGCGCGGCATCGAGCAGTCGGCCGCTGACCGCGCCGAAGAAGATATCCGGCGTGTAACCGATCACCGATACCACGCCGACCGCGCTGCCGGTCAAGTGTCGCGGCACGGCTGCTTCCTCGAGCAGCGCGAAATACACGCCGCGCAGCGCGAACACCGCCGCGCAGCTCAGCAACAGGTTGGCGTAGATGATGGCGAGCGTGGCGGGCGTCGGTGTCAGCACGCCGAGCAGGCCGTAGACCGCCACCGAGACCAGGAACAACAGTCGAACGCTGTGCGCGATGCCGATACGATCGGCGACGAGGCCCGCGCCCAAGGCCGCCAGTGGACGGATATAGGCACTGGCCGCGCCGAGGCCGGCCGCGGCGGTCTCACTGAAGCCCAGCACCTGGTGCGCGTAGAGCGCGTAGTTGTCCAGCCCCTTGTAGCCGCAGTAGGCGGCCACCACCACCAGCGCCTGCAGCCACACCGCTTTCATGCGCAGCACCGCCAGCAGCGATGTCCATTGGAGACGCGCGCGCGCGCCGCCGTCCGAGCCGTCGCCGCGCGGCACGCAGCGCCACACCAGCAGCGCCGCGAGCGTGGTGGCGAGGGTGTAATAGACGATGACGGCGCGCATCGCCTCGCGCCGTGCCTCGTCATCGAGCGCCACGCCGGGCGCACCGCCGGCGTACCGGCTGAAGCACGCCACCGCCAGCGTCGCGAACGTGGCGGCGGCGAGACCCCGCCCGCCATCCAGGATGCCGAAGGCACGGCCCTGTGCCGTGGCGCCGCCCCACTCACGCGTGCTGCGGATCATCGCCGCCCAGAACAGGAGGATGGTGGTCACGCCCCAGTAGCCATACAGCAGCGCGAGACCGCCTTCGCCCGGCAGCGTGGCGAGATAGACACCGCCGAGCGCGGTGGCCAACAGCGACGCCACCAACAGGCCGCGCGCCGGCAGGCGATCGGCCAGCGCGCCGCCGGGAAAGTAGGCCAGCATGGCGGTCACGCCGTAGACCGCGAACACGTCGCCGAGCCCGGCGTTGGACAAGTCGAAACTCGCCAGCATGCTGGCGCGGAAATAGCGCGGCACATGGAAGGGCAGGGCGAAGATCAATTCGCCCGCCACCACCAGCGCGAACATGGCGAGAAAGCGCGCGCGCGCGGTGCCGGCCGAAGTGCTCATGAGCGGACGATATGCGCTGCGGCCGGCGCGGCGCAATCTCCGGCAGGTGCGTCGGGCCACCCCGGTCGGCTATCCTTGCGCGACCTATGTAGGTGCGAATTCATTCGCACATCGATCGATATGACCCGGTGCTTCGCCACGCCTCGAATGTGCGAATGAATTCGCACCTACAGAAAAACCCGTCCATCGCAACCCTGGAAACCCTCGACATGCATACCGCCATCAGCCAAGACGCGAAGGCCTTGAAAGCCCAGCTCCTCGCCTTCATGGACAAACACGTCTATCCCAACGAAGAGCATTACCACGAACAGCTGCGCGCCCTGCCGAACCGCTTCGGCACCGTGCCCTTGATGGAAGAACTCAAGCAGCTGGCGCGCGACGAAGGCCTGTGGAACCTGTTCATGCCCTACGATCATGGCGGCTTGAAGAACGAGGACTACGCACCGCTGGCGGAAGTCATGGGCCGCGTCGGCTGGGCGGCCGAGGTGTTCAACTGCAATGCGCCCGACACCGGCAACATGGAAGTGTTCATGAAGTACGGCACCGAGGCGCAGAAGAAGCAGTGGCTGGAGCCGCTGCTGCGCGGCGAGATCCGCTCTGCCTATGCCATGACCGAGCCGGATGTCGCGTCCAGCGACGCCACCAACGTGCAGACTTCGATCAAGCGCGACGGTGACCACTACGTCATCAATGGCCGCAAGTGGTTCATCACCAACGCCATGTACGAGCGCACCAAGATCATCATCGTGATGGGCAAGTCCGATCCCGACAACCCCAACCGCCACGTGCAGCAAAGCCAGGTGTTGGTGCCGAAAGACACCCCCGGCGTGAAACTGGTGCGTCCGCTCACCACCTTCGGCTACGACGACGCGCCGCAGGGCCATGCCGAGGTGGTGTTCGACAACGTGCGCGTGCCGCTGGAGAACATCCTGCTCGGCGAAGGCCGTGGCTTCGAAATAGCCCAGGGCCGCCTGGGGCCGGGCCGCATCCACCATTGCATGCGCCTGATCGGCGCCGCGCAGCGCGCGCTGGAATACGCCTGCAAGCGCTCGGTGTCGCGTACCACCTTCGGCAAGAAGCTCGCCGAGCATCAATCGATACGCGAAGACATTGCCAAGTGTTTCTGCGACATCGAACAGGCGCGCCTGCTGACGCTGGCCACCGCGCGCAAGATGGATGAGGTCGGGCCCAAGGATGCGCGCGACATGATCGCGGCCGCCAAGATCACCGTGCCGCTGATGGCGCAGACCGTCATCGACCGCTGCATGCAGATCCACGGCGCCGGCGGTTTCACCGCCGATTACTTCATGGCCGAAGCCTGGAGCTACGCGCGCTGGTGCCGTCAGGCCGATGGCCCGGACCAGGTGCACATGATGGCGCTCGGCAAGCAGATCATCGCGGAGTACGCGGGCTGAGGGTGAGCTTCACCGGCGCGGTGTCCAATGTGCAAATGAATGTGGGTCGGACCTACAGTCCGACCTCTGAAGTGCAATCGGACGTCAGATTGATTGACCCACAATATCGATTACCGATACGAAGGTCGCAGCGAATTGCGATAGCTCTGAGCTTCGAGATAGCGCTCGCGCGGCAGCACGGTCTCGTCGTAAACCCAGCCCGACGACGCATCAACGCCCTTGTAGTACATGGCTCGCCGCGGATCTTCCGCGGCGAGCTTCACGCCCGGCACCGCACCCGCTTTCAGCATCGTATTAAATTGCGTGCCCTGGTAAGGCACCATGATGGTCGAGTCGACCGAATTCTTGAGCGGTCGGCCGAGGTGGTCTTCGCCGACCACCGGGTTGCCGACGATGAACTCCACCAGTTCGTCGGTGGCACGCAGATCGTCCTCGTCTTCCCAGGGATAGATCATGGTGAAGCCGTCGACCGCGATGCCCAGGCGATTGGCGATGCGCACCGCCTCGTAGTGCTCTTCCACTTTCTGGCGCTTGCCGTTGCGCTTGTTGATCATGTCCAGCGAGCGTTGCGAGCCGGTCTCGAGGCCGATGCCGACGCGCCTGCCGCCGGTGTCGGCAAACGGTCCCAGCAGGTTGTCGCCGTGCCGCACGATGAGATAGGCGTGGGTGAAGGCGCGCCACGCGCTGTAGCCGTGCATGGCCACGCGCTCGGCGAGCGCGCGGGTCTGTCGCGGATTCAACAGGCCGACATCGTCGAAGAACATCACCGCGTAGTGCTCGCGGCCGAGGGCGCGATGGGTGGCGGCCATGGTGCGCAGATCGTTGTCGATCATCGCGGTCGGGAAATAACGCGTGCGTTCGACGCCCGCCTCGCAAAAGTGGCAGGTGAAGGGACAGCCCAGCGCCGTCACCGTGTGGAAGGCCGGCAGCCCGGCGATTTCATAGCGGTAGCGCGCCATGAGCTCCACCGGCCGCGTCGGCGCCATGGTGATCTCGGACAAGTCGTGCTGGTGCGACATCACGTGGCCGCGGCCACGATCCGGCAAGCCAGCTTCGAGCACCTCGAGCAAGGGTTGCCAGCCGTCATGCGGCACCACGTAGTCGCAGGCCGCGGCACCGCGCTCGTTCACCACCTGCTCGAGATAGTAACGGGCATGGCTGCCGCCGATCATGACGCGCGCGTGCGGCTGTTCGCGCCGCACCGCCGCCGTCACCCAGCGCGCGTATTCCGCCTGCGGCGTCATCACCGACTGCGCAATGAGGTCGAAGTCGGCGAACACCGCGCTGTCGAAGGGTGCATCCAGCAGCGGCTGGCCGTCTTCCACCAGCAGCATGTGGCAATCGGCCAGGCGCGTGGGCGCCGGCCGCGTGCCGTCAGCGCGCGCGCGCACGTACAGCACCAGCTGCGCCGACGCGTAGCCATGCACGTTCAACCACGATTGCAGGTAATGGGGTGCGAGCTGCTGGTAGACGAATTCGTTTTCGAGGAACGGATCCGGCGGTTTGACGAACAGTGTGCGCGGCTTCATGGCGCGGCCTCCCGGCGCTGGGTATGGGCTTCATCGAGGGCGGAACGGAAGAAATCACCGAAGGCCGACAGCACGGCGTCATCGAGCGCCAGCAGCTGGCGCTTGCGGCGGGCGAGCTTGGCGCGCATGCCGTCACGTACCGCGCCGGCATTGGCGAGCGCGATGGCGCGCGCGGCGTAGTCATCGACACCGTCGGCCACCGCCTCGTCGAGCCCCAGCAGATCGCACAAACCCGCCGTCACGCGGCCGCGCATGTAGGCACCGCGCTCGGTGACGAAGGGCGTCTCGGCCCAGATGGTTTCGAAGCTGGTATAGCCGCCGCTGAAATGCAGCGTGTCGAGCACCACGTCGGCGGCCGCCAGCAGCGCGCCGAAATCCTGCGAGCTGACCGCCGGCACGAAGCGGATGCGATCGGCGACATCGGGCGCGGTGCAGGCGAAGCGCCCTTCCAGGCGCGCGCGCCAGCTTGCGCGGGATTCGATCAGCACCACCACGCCGCGCGGATCGCCACGCAGGATGGCGGCGAGGCAGGCATCGAAATCCGGGTGCAATTTGAACAGGCTCTGGGGGCAGAGATAAATCGTCTCGTCGCCGACGAAGCCGAAATCGCGCCGCGTGGTCAGGCTGCGCGGCGCCGCCGGCTCTTCGTAGAGCACCGGCCAGCTCGGCAGCCGGATGAGTTTTTCGCGGTAGTGATCCTGCGCCCCGTCGGGTTCGATGAAGGTCGATGACAGGAAATAGTCGACGCTCGCCAGGCCGCTGGTGACCGGGTGACCCCAGGTCACGCATTGCACCGGCGCCTGGCGTTCGGCCGCCAGGTAGTAACTCCAGGGATCCATGCCGATGTCGCAATACACCACCACGTCAGGCGCCAGCGCCTGCAAACCCTGGCGCGCGGCGAGCAGGTCCTCGGGCACCGCCAGGGCATGCTCGGCGGCGGCCGCGATGCGCGTCGCGAGCGGACCGTCATGCTGGCCGATGCTCAACACCGCCACATCGAAATCGTCGCGCGGCAGGCGTTCCAGCAGCGGCGCGTAGAGGCGCGCGATGGTGTGCTGACGAAAGTGCGCCGACACGAACGCGATGCGCGGACGCGGCGCGCGCGCCACGCGCGGCACCGGTGTCGGGCGCCAGGCACGCGTGACGATATCGCCCAGCGCGCTCATGAGCGGCCGATCGTTGACGCCCTGGTAGGCGAAATAGAACGCCGGCGTGGCGATGCCCCGCGCCGGATCGACCAGCGTCATGTCGCGTTCGCGCAAGCTCGCCAGGTTGCTTTCGACGCGGCTGCGATGCGCGGCTATCTCGGCGCCGTTGATGCTGAACAAGGGCATCAACAACGCGAAGCGCAGCAGCGTCGCGTCATCGGCGCCGGCCGCCAGCGCGGCGCGGTAATGGGTGAGCGCGGTCGGGTAGTCATCGGCCTCCTGGCGCAGGCGGGCGAGATTGGCGAGGCTGTCGGCGTCGCCCGGCACGCATTGCAGCGCGGCCTGGAAAGCCGCCTCGGCCGCTTCCACGTCGCCCTGCGCGAAACAGGCTTCGCCGAGATTCTTGTACGCGTCACACCAATTCGGCCTGAGCTGCACCGCGCGCAACAGCAGATCCATCGCTTCGCGCGCATGACCGCCGCGCAGCGCCAGGCGGCCGAGGTTGTACCAGGCGTCGGCGTGTTCGGGACTGGCGAGCAGCAGGTTGCGCCACGCGTTCGCGGCGCCTTGGGCGTCGCCATCGCGCTCCATGAGCAGCGCTTCGGTATTGGCGAAGTCCGCATCGCCAGGACAGAGGCGCCGCGCCCGGCCGATCGCGTCGCGTGCGTCGGGCAGGCGGCCGCTCGCCAGCAGGATGGCGGCGAGCATGTGCCACAGATCGCCGTCGCTGGTGCCGCGCGCCAGCGCGCGGCGGCAAGATCGTTCCGCCTGGGCAAGATCGCCCGCGGCAAGATTTTCCGCCGCGCGTTCGGCGTGCTGATGCACTTTGCTGGTATTCGCGCTGTAAAGGCGGCTCGGCCGCGACATTGCCTGTCTCCCGCTGGCTGTGTAGCAGCGAGAGAGCAAGGAGCGTTCCACTTTTCCGAGCGTCGCTACATCACGACTGCATCGCGGCTACACTGGCGACGCCTACCGGTGACAGGAGCACGCGGCGATGACCACGCACAACCAGATCTTCGACTTCGACACCCACGATGCCATCGCGCACCTGGCCGCCAGCAGCGCGCGCATGCGCCGCCTGATCGAACGTGTCGGACCGTTCCAGATGGAGGTCAGACCGACGCCCAGCGTGTTCGCCGCACTGGCCCAGGCGGTGGTCTACCAACAGCTGCACGGCAAGGCCGCGGCCACCATCTTCGAGCGCCTGTGCAAGCTCTTTCCGCGCCCTGCGGGCGGCCCGACCGCCGCCGGCCTCATGAAGCTCGACGACGAGACCCTGCGTGGCGCCGGCCTGTCGAAGAACAAGACGCTGGCCTTGCGCGATCTCGCGAGCAAGGCGCTGGCCAAGGAGATCCCGACCATTGCGCAGGCCGCGAAACTCGACAACGACACCCTCATTGAACAGTTGACCGCGGTGCGCGGCATCGGACGCTGGACGGTCGAAATGCTGTTGATGTTCCGCCTCGGTCGCCCGGACGTGTTGCCGGTCGACGACTTCGGCATACGCAAAGGCTACGCGGTGACTTTCGGCAAGAAAGAAATGCCGACGCCGCGCGAACTGGCGCGTTACGGCGAGCGCTGGGCGCCGTATCGCACCGTCGCCAGCTGGTACCTGTGGCGCGCCGCCGACATCGGGTGAGCCGCGTCGCGCTACGAATCCTGTTTCGCGACCTGCTGCAGGGTTTGCACGCAAGCAGCGCTGCTAGGGTTGCAATCCATCGCGGCAGGTGCCGCTGTCACAGCAAGACGAGGGTAGGAGCATGACGTCCATTCGAATCCAGTGCGCGGCCTTGGCCTTGTGTCTGCCGGCGGCCTTGGCCACCGCCGCCGAAGGTGTGCAGCGCGCCGCCGATGGCACGGTGCAGGCGGTCACCGCGCCGGTCAAGATAGTCGAAGGCGTGCAGGAAGAGAGCCGCAGGAACGGGCCGGTGGCCGGCGCCGTGATCGGCACCGCCAAGGGCAGCTTGAACGCGGCAGGCGCGGTCATCGAAGGCGGCGCCGGCATCGCGGTCGGCACCGTCGAAGCAACCGTCGGCGCGGTCAAGCGCGTGGTCGAGCCTGTCACCGGCAAGTAGCACGCGCGCCGCGCGGGCGGCGGCGGACTGGCCGTCGAGTCGGATGATCAGTCCGCGCCGGGCAGCGTTGCGCGTATCGCCGCGGCGCTTGGCAGCTCGCCCCGTTGTTCCAGCGCCTGCGCGGCCGATTCGCGATCCCTTGCGTCCTTGTTCTGACTGAGCTTCCACTTGCCGACCATGCGTTCGACGTGCAGCTCGATGCCGACCACCGCCGCCACCATGCGCTCGATGAATTCGCGCGGCGAATCGTTCATCGTCCAGGGTGGTTGCTGGCCGGCGCGCGTCTCGTGGGTGTGCGTCAGTCGCGCCAGCAGCGCGCGCAGGAAGGTCTCGTCGTCGCGAATGGTGATGCGACCGTGCACGTGTACCGCCTGGTAGTTCCAGGTCGGCACCTGGCGGTGGGACTCGTGCTTGCTCGGATACCAGTTGGGTGAGATGTAGGCCTCGGCGCCGCGAAAGATCACCAGCGCCGACTGGCCAGGCTGTATCTCGTGCAGCAGCGGATTGGCCCGCGCGACGTGTGCCAGCAGGGTCGCTCGCCCACTCTCGACGTCGAGTTCGAAAGGCAGGTGATTGGCGCTGAGGCCGTCGGCACCGTGCATCACCAGCACGCCGAGCGGGTGATCGCGAATCAGGCCATGCAATGCCTCGGGCTCGTGCTGTTCGAAATGCTTGGGCACGTACATGGAGATGTCTACCTCGCGGCCAGCGCCTGCAACTCGGCGTCGTTCGGATAACGCCCGCTCACTTTCTTCGAATAGACCGGCTCACCGTTACGCCGGATTTCGAACACGCCGCCCCGGCCTTCGACCAGCTCGACTTGATGGCCGCCTGCGGCCGACAACACATCCCTCGCACGGAGGGCATGGGGCAGGTAGTTTCACTGTACGCAGTATTCAATCTCGAATTTCATGCCGCGGGCCCTCGTGATTGATTGTCAGAAATCCCGCTGCGGCGCCCAGGTCTCGAGTTCCAGGCGCAGCCGCAGCGCGTTGAGCAGGCTGATGACGCTGAATTCACGCACGCGTTTGCGATCGCCCGGCAGGCGCACTTCCTCGACGCGCACTTCGTCGCCGATGGCGATGCCGAGATAGGTGGTGCCGGCATTGGTGCCGGCGATTTTGCCGAGATCGTGCTCGCCGGTGGTGGCGAGCCCGATGTCGGTGCCGAAATGCGCGCGCACCGCGCCGGCCAGCGCGGCCGCCGCTTCGCGTGTGCCGACCAGGCTGGCCGCTACTCCCAGCACGCGTTCGCGCACGCTGCCGGCGCTGGCCACCACACCGCCCTGAAACACCATGCCGTCGCCGTCGAGCGCCGACAGGCGCTGGCTGGCGATGCCGCCGCTGGTGACTTCGGCGATGGCGAGGGTCTGGCCGCGCCGCCGCAGGTGATCGAGCACCACCGATTCCATGGTCTCATCGTCGATGCCGAACACGTAGTGGCCCAGCACTTCGCGTACACGGGCTTCTTCGTCGGCGATGAGTCGCGCGACGCCGGCTTCATCGGCGGCCTTGGCGGTGATGCGCACCTTGATGCCCTCGATGCCGCTGGCGAGGAAGGCCAGGGTCGGATTGCCACTCGCTTCAAGTGCCTCGATATGCGGCGCCAGCAGCTCCGCCAGCCGCGATTCGCTGTGACCCCAGGTGCGCAGCGTGCGGCTCGCGATCACGCTCGACAGTCCAGCGCGACGTTTCAGATCCGGCAGGATGGTGCCATCCATCATCGCGTGCATTTCGTAGGGCACGCCGGGCACGGCGTACAGCACCTTGTCGCCTATCGGGCAGATGAGGCCGGGCGCGGTGCCCGGCTGATCGGGAATGGTGCTCGCGCCTATCGGCACGTCGGCCTGGCGCAGGTTGTTGTCGGCCATCACGCGGCCGCGCGATTCGAAGATATGGCGGATGCGCGCCGCGATGTCGTCATGCCGTTGCATGCCGACGCCCATCACGCTCGCGATTGCTTCACGGGTGATGTCGTCCTGGGTCGGTCCCAGGCCGCCGCAGCAGATCACCGCGTCGCTGCGCGACAGCGCGAGCTGGATGCTGTCGATGATGCGTTGCAGGTTGTCGCCGACCTTGGTCTGGAAATGCGAGTCGATGCCGGCCATCGCCAGTTGCTCGCCTATCCACGACGAATTGGTGTCGATGATCTGGCCGAGCAGCAATTCGGTGCCGATGGCAACCACTTCACAGCGCATGGGAGCTTCCTTGGAGTCGATGGAAGGCGCGAGTCTAGCAGCGAACCGGACGAATGCGGATGACGCGTTTGCCGCCTTTTCCGTGGGTCAGGCTTCAGCCTGATTCCATTTCGCCGCACCAACAGCCGGCGCGTCGAATGTCAGGCTGAAGCCTGACCCACAAGAGCACCAGCACCCAACTGGCGCTTGCGCGCCCTGAGCTTCACCCCGTCGCTCGCGCCTATCGAGATCCCGCAGCGCACCGGCCGTGACACCGCGCCGCGCGGTCTTTCCATGCGCAAGGTCGTGAACAAGGTCGCCAGCACCACCTTCATTTCGTACAGCGCGAAGGCCTGGCCGAGGCAGGCGCGGTTGCCGCCGCCGAAGGGATCCCATTCATGGGGCGCGAACTTGCGTGTGAGGAAGCGCTCGGGCCGAAACTGTCGCGGCTCGGGATACAGCTCGGGATTCTGGTGCAGCAGATGGATGCCGGGGCACAACAGCACGCCGGCCGGATAGGTGGTGCCATTGATGGTGATGGGCTTTTTCACCATGCGCACCACGAAGGTCAGTATCGAGCGCACGCGCAGGCTCTCGCGCACCACGGCATCGAGGTAGTCGAGGCGCGCGATGTGCTCGGGGCCGGGCAAGCCGTCGCCGCACACCTCGGCAAGCTCCTGTTCGATGCGCGCCACGACGTCGGCGCGCGGCAGGACCTGTTCCAGCGCCCAGGCCAGCGACAGGGCGGTGGTGTCGTGGCCGGCGGCGAGGATGGTCACCAGCGCGTCGCGCAATTCGACGTCGCTCATGCCGCATCCGTCGTCGTAGTGCACTTCCAGCAGGTCGGTCAGCAGGCAGGCTGGGCGCTGTGCCGCCGGCAGCGCGCGTTGCGCGGCGATGACTTCGTACAGGCGCGCGTCGAAGCGCCGGCGCAGGCGGTAGAACGGCAGGATGCGCGAATTCTCGAAGCGCCGCGGCGGGAACAGGCGCCACAGGATCAAGGCCAGCGGATTGCGGATCTGGCGCAGCAGTTGCGCCATGCTCAGCTGCAGGTCTTCGAAATCGGCGCCGGCATCCACGCCCAGCGCCGCGCGCAGGATGACGCGCAGCGTGATGCCCTGCATGGCGGTATCGGCACGTACCACGTCACCGCGCGCCCACTGCTCGGCAACCGCCAGCGTCTCCTGTTGCATGGCATCGAAGAAGGTGCGCATGCGTTCACCCTTCAAGGGTGGCAACAGCACGCGACGCTGGCGCGCATGGGGCTCTTCATCCAGCACCAGCACCGAGGTCTGGCCGACCAGGGTCGCGAGCAGCATGTTGGCCTCGCCGGCGTGCAAGACCTGCGGGTCGCCGCGAAAGGCTTCGCGAATATCTTCGGGGCGGCCGAGGTGCACGAGTTCGCCGAAGCCCGACAGGCGCATGGTGAAGGTCTCGCCGTAGCGCGCGCAGTCTTCCAGGTATTCGAGCGGTCGAAACGAGTAGCGCAGCAGTTGCAGGACCGGGTGCTGGGGCGGGCCGGGCGGCAAGCTCGAGGCCGTGGGCGTGATCATGTCCGTTACGGTGAACCCTTGGGCCCATCAAGGCAAGCCGCACCGGCCGCCGGCGCGCCTTCGTATACTGTGTCGGTCACGACCACAGCGAGGTTTCCCATGCGCTTCACCATCGTCGGCGCCGGTGCGCTCGGCAGCATCCTCGGCGCGCATCTCGCGGCCGCCGGACACGAGGTCACGCTGGTGGCACGCGGTTCGCGTGCCGAGCAGTTGCGCGGCCAGGGCCTGCGGGTGCGCGGCCTGAAGGATCTCGACCTGGCGTGCCGCGTGGTCGCGCCCGGCGCGGCCGATGTCGAGCCCGGCGTGCTCATCTACACGGTCAAGACCTACCAGATGGACGAAGCGCTGGCCGCCCATGCCCACACCCGGCCCGCGGCGGTGTTCTCGGTTGCCAACGGCGTGATGAAGAACGAACAGCTATGCGCCATCCACGGCCCGGCCACGGTGCTGGGCTGCATGGCCAATGTCAGCGGTGAACTGATGGCCGACGGCGAAGTGCTGTTCACGCGCAACGTGCGCATGCCCATCGGGCCGCTGGCGGGCTACGCCGGCACCGACGTCGCGGCGCTCGCCGCCGCCATCAACGCCGCCGGCGTGGTCACCGAGGCGGTCGCTGATATCGAGAGCGTGGAATGGTCGAAGTTCGCCGGCTGGCTGGCGATGTTCACGCTGGCCGTGATCGCGCGCACCACCACCGGCGTCTACCTCGAGAATCCTGGGCTGGCCGCGGTCGGCGTGAAGCTGGTGGCGGAAGCGGTGGCCCTGGCGCGCGCGCGCGGCATCGCGCTGCTCGATCAATCGCCGATCCCGGTGGTGAGCGTGGCCGACGCGGCGACACCGGCGGCGGCGGCCGAGATCCTGCGCGACATCGGTCGCAACCTCATTGCCCAGGCGCCGCGCCATCGCATGTCGGCGCTACAGGACTTCGACGCCGGACGGCGTCTGGAAGTGCACGAGACGCTGGGTTACGCGTGGCGCGAGGCTGAGCGCCTGGCGTTGCCGGCGCCCACCATCGGGCTGTGCTATGAACTCGTCGCCGGGCTCGACGCGCTGCCGCGCGGCGCCTGAACGCCAGCGCCGGCTCCGATCTCAGAACAAGGTGCTGTCGTCGCCGCCGGCGGCGCGCGGGCCGTGGCCGGCACGATCGTCGTCGCTGGTGTAGCACTCGAGCGTCGCCACCAGGCGCGACAAGTCGGCGGCCGTCGGCGCATGGCCCTGCTGCAACTGGGCGCGCAGCGTGGCGATGTTGTCACCGACCTGCATCAGCAGCGGGTTGATGCGATCCTGGAAGCGCAGCTGTTCGAGGGCGGCGGCCACCGCGTCCTTGATAGCGACGGACTCCGCGCGCAGCTCGGCGCCGGAGGTGTTCAAGCTGTCCATCGCCGACTTGAAGTCGGTGACCACGCCCGAGATCTGGTTCTCGCATTCGACGCGCGCCTGCGCATCGCGCTCGGCGGCGCTCTCGACCATGGCCGAGGACTCGCGGATGCCGCGATTGATGAAATCGATCTTCTGGCTGATGTTCTTGCCAATCTCGCCCGAACGCGTCGACAGCGTGCGCACTTCGTCGGCGACCACCGCGAAGCCGCGACCGGCATCGCCGGCGCGCGCCGCTTCGATGGCGGCATTGAGGGCCAGCAGATTGGTCTGATCGGCGATGCTGGCAACGTCGGTCGCCATTTGCTGCAATTCGGCGGTGAACTGCACGAGACGCTGACTCTCCGCCATCAGCCGGTCCTTGTCGTTGAGGGTGTTGGTCAGGATCTCGCCCACCGAGGCCAGGCGCGCTTCGCTGGCCGCCACGGTGTGGCGCAGGCCTTCGTCGGATCGGCCGTGCGCGCCGCCCTCGAGTCCGGCGCTGCGATAGGAGGACGCCACCGCCTCGTCCAGACGCTCGACGATGCAGGCAAAGTCGCGGCCGAGGTGCGCGACCGTGCTGTCCACCTGTTCGCGGGCACTATCGAGAAGCGCGCACCAGGCCGGCAGCACCTGCTCACCGAGCGTGGCGAAGCGCGCGTCGCAGGCCGCGCTCTGCGCGGCGATGCCACTGGCGTTGGCCGCCAGTTGCGCCTTGAAGTCGGCTGCGCGGGCCACGGCTTGTTGGTGGCTGCGGCGGTCGCACATCACGCCTGCCGCCATCAGCGCGACACCGACCACGCCATGGGCGAGGCTGATGCTGCCGAGGCTTGCCATCGCGCCGGTGGCGATCACCGCCAGCGCCGTTGAATACCAGGTGGGGTTGCTTGATTCGGGCATGATGTTCTCTTGTTCGGGATCCCCGGGCGCCGCTTCAAAGGGCCGCGGCACGAGGGGAGATACCCGCGAATGATCGTTTCAATCGAAATGTTCGGGCGCCGAGGCCCTCTCGTTCCGAGGTATCGGCAGCGCCGGCCTGGCCCTTGAGCGAAGCAAGCGATTTATCGCGGTGATTACGGCAGGAGGCGCGCGGTGTCGTCGCGCCGCGCCGGCGTCGGCGGCTACGGCGATGGAGTGGACAGTGGCGACGGGAGGCCGCGGGCAGGCCGGCGTGGCCCACCCGCGGCGCGGCGGCTCAGGCGAGTCCGAGCTTGGGTTTGACCCAGGCGGCGAGCTTGGCGATGGCGTCGTCCGCTTCCGGTGCACGGCCGGCCATGAACTGGAACACGTGCTGCATCTCGGGGAACACGTCGCAGCGAACTTCGACGCCAGCGGCCTTGGCGCGCTCGGCGACACGCAGCGAATCGTCCAGCAGCGCTTCGTAGCCGCCGACCTGGATGTAGGTCGGCGGAAAGCCGCTGAAATCGGCAAACAGCGGGTTGACCAGCGGGTCACGCGGCGAGGTCGCGCCGATGTAGAGCTGCGACATGCCGACCGACATGTCCTTGGACACCAGCCGGTCGACCTTGGCATTGGTCTCGAACGAGGCGCCGCTGCCTTCCATGTCATACCAGGGCGAGAGCGGCATGACGGCCGCCGGCAGGGCAAGCCCGCGGGCCTTGATGCCGAGCACCACGGTCGTGCACAGGTTGCCGCCGGCCGAATCGCCGACGGTGGCGATGTGGGCGGGCTTGATGCCCTGCGCCAGCAGCCATTCGTAGACCTTCACGCCTTCGTTGACCTGCGAGGGATGCTGGTGCTCGGGGGCGCGTCCGTAATCGACGATCAGCGCCCGGCAGCCGACCGCCTTGGCGATGTGGGCGAACATCTTGCGATGGGAAAAACGCGAGCCGGTGACGCAGCCACCGCCGTGCAGGCTGAGCAGCACGCGGTCCTGGGCGGCGCCCTTGGGCACTGCCCACAGGCACGGCGTGCCATTGGCATCGGCCTCCAGGTAATCCACGCCGCCCGGGTCGGCGGCGAGATCGCCGCACTTCTCCAGCATGTCGCGCAATTCGTCGATGCCCATCGCCGGGTTGGCGGTCAGCGCGGCGACAAAGCTGTCGAACAAGTTGTCTATGGCGGCGGCTTGCGGACTGGCCATGCTCGGTTCCCCTGCTAGATGAATGGTGGCCCGGAAATATAAGGCCGAAGGCGGCGGCGGGTGAACCCGCGTCCGGGGAGGTGGGCCGCGTCGGCGCCGGCCTTGACCGTGGACAAGCGCGGTGAGTTTACGGGTGGAGCGCGCGTCCCGTGCGTGCGAGACTCGCCCTGGCGGCAGCCGCGGCAGCACGAGGGTTGGCTTGCGGACGTGGCGTTTGCCGTGGGGGCTGGGACATGGATTTGCGAGAAAGCACGCGCCGTCTGATCGCGCGCCTGGTGTTGGGCTATTGCCTGGTGGCCGGGCTGTGGATCGTGGTGTCTGACCAGTTGCTGGGCTTGCTCGGCAATATCGGCGAGATGACCTACCTCGCCACCGTCAAAGGCCTGGTGTTCGTCACTTTCTCGTCCTTCTTCCTCTACCTGGCCCTCTCGCTGGTGGCCCGCCAGGGTACATCGAACAGCGGCATGCCGGCCGACAGCGGCCTCGCCGATTCGGCCAGCGCCGCGCCCTTCGTGCCCGTGCAGGGCTACGTGCTGGCGGTGCTGTTGACCGGCCTGACCTTCCTGCTGCGCTTCGCCATGGAAATTCCGCTGGCGCGGCCGATGCTGATCCTGTTCATGCTGCCCATCGCGCTGTCGGCGCTGCTGGGTGGCGCCGGGCCGGGCGTGCTGGCCACTGCCTTGACGGTGCTGGGCCAGGCGCTGATCGTCGCGCGCGGCGATATCGCCGAGCCGTTCGACATGCGCATTTTCCACTTCCAGCTGTTCGTGCTGGCGGCGAGCGGCGTGGTGGTGTCGCTGGTCAGCCGCGCGCTGCATCGCTCGCGCCAGCACGCGGAGGCCGCGCTGCGGCGCGAGCGCGACGCGCGTGACGAGTACCGCACCTTGAGCGATCAACTGCACGACCCGGTGTGGCGCAAGGACCGTGAAGGGCGCTACATCGATTGCAACGAGCCTTTTCTGAATCTGACGCGCCTGACGCGCGAACAGATCATCGGTCGCACCGACGAGGAACTGTTCGACCACGCCATCGCCGCCGAGTGGCGGGCCGAGGACCAACGCGTCATCGACACCTTGCAGGCCATCGAACAGGAAGAGCACTGGCCGCCGCCCAGCACCGCCGGCTGGGTGCTGGTGAGCAAATCGCCGGTGATGGACGCCAGCGGCCGCTGCGTGGGTTCGATAGGCATCGCGCGCGACATCAACCGGCGGCGCGAGGCTGAACGCTCATTGCAGGAAAGCGAGGCGCTGTTTCGCACGCTGTTCGAGATTGGCCAGGACGCGGTGCTGATCGGCGACCTGGCCGTGGACGGCGGCACCTACGGCTTCACCGAAGTGAACGCCGAAGCGCTGCGCATGTTCGGCTACGAGCGCGCGCGCCTGGTGCGCATGTCGCTGGCCGAACTGCTCGTCGACGACGCGCGCGAGCAGCAGCAAACCTTGCTCAAGGCGGTGCTGCGTGACGGCCATGTGCAGTGCGTGACCACCGCGCGCGCCGCCGACGATCGCCGCTTTCCGATTGAGCTCAGCATCATTCGCTTCGAAGTGCGGCGCGTCGGCGAGTTCGGTGTGCTGATGGCGATGCGCGACATTTCGGCGCGCGTGGCCGGCGAAGCCGAGCAGGCGCGCCTGCGCGAACAGGTCGCGCACATGCAGAAGCTCGAGGCCATCGGCCAGTTGACCGGCGGCATCTCGCACGACTTCAACAACCTGCTCGCCACCGTGCTCGGCTATACCGAACTCGCGCTCGTGCACGTCGCCAAGCTGCCCGACGACAAGCTCGAACAATACCTGGACGCGGTGCGCACCGCGGCCCTGCGCGGGCGCGACCTGGTCAGCAAGATGCTGGTGTTCAGTCGCGGGCGCGTCGCGCCGGCGAACGCCGCGCCGATCGCCATTGCGCCGCGCCCGGTGGTCGAGAACGCGCTGCAACTGCTGCGCTCGGCCATTCCTTCGACCATCGAAATGCACACCACCTTCGATTCCTTCGCGGGCGGCGTCACCTGCGACGCGGTGGAAATCGAGCAATTGCTCATGAACCTCGTGATCAACGCGCGTGATGCCATCGTCGGCACCGGCCATATCGACGTCGCGCTGCGCGAAGTTTCGATCGCGCGCGATGCCTGCAGCGCCTGCCTGGTCGATTACGCGGGCGACTTCATCGAACTCGCGATCGGCGACAGTGGCAGCGGCATACCGCCGAACCTGTTGCCGACCATTTTCGAGCCGTTCTTCACCACCAAGGAAGTCGGCAAGGGCACCGGTCTCGGCCTGGCGCTGGTGCACGGCATCGTGCACAAGGCCGGTGGCCACATCCAGATCTGCAATGCCATACCGGCAGGCACGCTGGTGCGCGTGCGCTTGCCCAGGGTCGCGGTGGCGGCGGGCGTCGAAGCGCAAGCCGCGGCGCCGCGCCCCGGCGCCACGCCAGAACCGGCGCCGCAGGGCGCGCACGTGATGGTGGTGGACGACGAATTGCCGCTCGGGCGGTACTGGCGTGAGCTCCTGGAAAGCGAAGGCTACCGGGTCAGCGTGTTCAACGACAGTCGCCTCGCGCTCGAGCGCTTCCGCGCCGCGCCGCAGGACATCAATGCCGTGCTGAGCGACCTGACCATGCCGCACGTCAGCGGCGAACAACTCGCGCAGGCCATGCTGGAGCGCCGCGCCGACCTGCCGGTGTTCCTGTTGTCCGGCAACCTCACGGCCTTCGACAGCCACGCCATCGCTGAACTCGGCGTGCGTCAATGTTTCAAAAAGCCGGTGAACTCGGCGGAGGTGTTGGCGGCGCTCAATGCCGCCGTGCACACCGCGCACGTCATTGCTTAACGCCGCGCCGTGAACAATGCCAGAATGGCCACGGCCGCCATCGTCAACCTTCGCGCAAGCCCAAGGATTCGCCCATGCCCAGTTACAAGGCTCCCGTCGCTGACACCCGCTTCGTGCTCAATGAAGTCATTCGCATCGCCGATTACGCTCACCTGCCGGGCTTTGCCGATGCAACGCCCGATCTCGTCGCCGCCATCCTCGAGCAGGGCGCGAAGTTCGTCGAAGAAGTGTTGCAGCCGCTCAACCAGGTGGGTGACGAAGTCGGCTGTACGCGTCACGCCGACGGCAGCGTAACCACGCCGCCCGGCTTCAAGGACGCCTATCAGCAGTTCTGTGCCGGCGGCTGGATGGGACTCGCGGCGCCGACCGAATTCGGCGGCCAGGGGCTGCCGCACGTCATCGCCAACGCCTTCGAGGAATATCTCATTTCGTCCAACATGGCATTCGCCATGTATCCCGGCCTGACCTTGGGCGCGATGGCTGCGATTCGCGCGGTGGGTTCGCGCGAGCAGCAGGACACCTATCTGCCGAACATGGTGGAAGGCGTGTGGACCGGCACCATGAATCTCACCGAACCCCATTGCGGCACCGACCTCGGCCTGCTGCGCACCCGCGCCGAGCCGCAGGCCGACGGCAGCTATCGCATCACCGGCACCAAGATTTTCATATCCGCCGGCGAGCACGACATGAGCGAGAACATCATCCACCTGGTGCTCGCCAAGATGCCCGATTCGCCGGACAGCGTGCGCGGCATCTCGCTGTTCATCGTGCCGAAGTTCCTGCTCAACGCCGACGGCACGCCGGGCGCGCGCAATGCCGTGTCCTGCGGCTCGATAGAGGAGAAGATGGGCATCCACGGCAACGCCACCTGCGTGTTGAATTACGACGGCGCCACCGGCTATCTCATCGGTGAGAAGGAAAAAGGCATGCGCGCGATGTTCATCATGATGAACGCCGCGCGCCTCGGCGTGGGGGTGCAGGGCCTGGCGGTGTCGGAGGTGGCGTGCCAGAACGCCGCCAACTACGCGCGCGATCGCCTGCAAGGCCGTGCGCTGTCGGGCCCCAAGAACGCCGATGGCAAGGCCGACCCCATCATCGTGCATGCCGACGTGCGTCGCATGCTGATGAATGCGCGCGCCTTCAATGAAGGTGCGCGGGCGTTGGCGCTGTGGGGCGCGCTGCAGGTCGACCTCACGCATCTCGCCGAGACCGAGCAGGCGCGCACCGAGGCCGACGACCTTATCGGTCTCCTGACCCCGGTCATCAAGGGTTATTTCACCGACAAGGGCTATGAGAACGCGACCAACGCCCAGCAGTGCTTTGGCGGGCACGGCTACATCCGTGAATGGGGCATGGAGCAATTCGTGCGCGATGCGCGCATCGCCATGATCTACGAAGGCACCAACGGCATCCAGGCGCTGGACCTGGTCGGTCGCAAACTGCCGGCCAACGGCGGACGCGCGCTGCGCACCTACATGAAAATCGTCAGCGACTTCATCGCCGCGCACAAGGACGACGAACTGCTCGGCCCGATGGTGGCGGCGCTCGGCTGCGCGCAGGCCGACCTCAACAGCGCCACCGGCTGGCTGATGCGCAACGCCATGATGAAGCCGGACAACGCCGGCGCGGCCGCCGTGCCGTATCTGCATCTCATGGCGTTGGTGATGTTCGGCCACATGTGGGGGCAGATTGCGCTGGCCGCGCAGGCGGCCCTGGCGCGCGGCGCCGATGACAGCGAGTTCTACCGTAACAAGCTCGCCACCGCGCGCTACTTCTTCTCGCACATGCTGCCCGAGAGTTCGGTGCACCGCGCGCGCGTGGAAGCTGGCGCCGACAACCTCATGGCGCTGGCGGCCGAGGCTTTCTGAACCAGGCTGACCCCGGTAGGTGCGAATTCATTCGCACATTGAATGGCGCGCCACGGAGATGAAATCTCGAATCAGTGTGCGAATGAATTCGCACCTACAGGGGAGCGAGCGCATGCCGCCATCCGAGTCGCGCCGGCACGACTTCGTCCCTTGGCTGGCGGCGCTGCTCGGCAACCGCCTCGCGCGTCTCGCCCTGTTCGCCATCGCGCCGCTGCTGGTCATGCTGTGGTGGCAGATGGGCGGCGCGCCGGGCGAAGTCGAGACGCAGGGTGAGGCGAGCGGCGTGGTGAGTGAAGTCTACAAGCACGCTTACCTCGTGAGCTTGGATGACGGCGGCCAGGTGCGTGTGTTCCGCAATCGCAAACTCGACAAAGGCGCGCGGGTGACGCTCAAGGTCAGTCGCTACGACAACGGCAATAGGCATTACGTGTTGCCGGCAGAGGAGCCATCCACCGCATCAACCAAGCACTGATCTCGCGCACGCGCTACCGCGCTGCGACAAATTGCCGCATCGGACTCGCTACGCTTGCTCGCTAACATTGCACTGTCCCGTACCGGACGGGTGACAGACCAGGAGCATAGCGGGTGAGATCATCCCAATCACGACGCGGCCAACGACTCGCCGCAACGTCCATGGCATTGTACGCCGCCAGTTGCGCGGCCGAGGCGCAGACCACGGCGCCACCGCGCACCATCGAACAGATCATCGTCAGTGGTAGCCGTATCGAGAGCCTGCCGTCGCCGGCGGGTGTGATGTCCAGTGACGCGCTCGATGCGGCGCGTGCCAGCAGCAGTGACACCACCAGCCTGCTGCGCGACGTGCCGGGCCTGTATTCGCGCGCGGCGGGCGGGGTGTCCGGTTTGCCGGTCGTGCATGGCCTGGCCGACGATCGGCTGCGCACCTTGGTCGATGGCGTGGACCTCGTCTCGTCCTGTGCCAATCACATGAATGCACCACTGTCCTACCTGCCTGCGCCGGCGGTGAGCGCGGCGCGGGTGTTTGCCGGCATCACGCCGGTGAGCTTCGGTGGCGACAGCATCGGCGGCACGCTCGTGCTCGAAACGCTGGCGCCATCGTTCGCCGCGCCGGACGCCGGCGTGGTGTTCAGCGGCGCGACCGGTGGCTTCTACCGCAGCAACGGCGATGCCCATGGCGGTAACGTCAGCGCCGCGGTCGCCGATGCGCAATTCAGCCTGCGCTACAGTGGCGCGCTCGCCCAGGCCGACAACTACGAGGCCGGCGGCGATTTCAAGCCGGCCGGGCCGGCCGCCATGGGGCGCCGTCACCTCGACGGCGACGAGGTCGGTTCGAGTTACTACGAAACCACCAACCAGGCTTTGGTGCTGGCCTGGCGGCGGGACAATCACCTGCTCGATTTCACCTATCGCTACCAGTTCATCCCCGAGCAGGGTTACGCCAACCAGCGCATGGACATGACGTCCAACCAGAGCGACCTGTTCAAACTGCGCTACCAGGGCGCCTACGGCTGGGGCACGCTCGAATCGCGGCTCTATTACGAGCACACCCGCCACGGCATGAACTTCGGCGATGACAAGCAGTTCTTC
This sequence comes from Pseudomonadota bacterium, assembly GCA_016719885.1. NCBI lineage: Bacteria > Pseudomonadati > Pseudomonadota > Pseudomonadota bacterium. The sequence continues at coordinate 327,460 of JADJYF010000005.1, forward strand.
TATGGCGATGCGCCGGGCATGCCGATGGAAACCGACGGTCGCAATGTCGGCTGGGTGATCAAGGCCGACGTGGTACCCACTGCGCGCGACATCCTGCGCGTCGGCTTCGAACTGCAGCGCTACCGGCTCGACGACTACTGGCCGGCGTCCGGCTCCGATCGTGGCGGCCTGGGCATGATGGCGCCCGACACGTTTCTCAATATCAACGACGGCCGGCGCGACCGCTACGACACCTACGTGGAATGGGAGGCGGCCTGGACCGCGCGTTGGTCCAGCCAACTCGGTATCCGCTACGGCGCCGTGCGCATGAACAGCGGCGACGTGCACGGTTACTCCAATCACGATGGTATGGGCATGCACAACTATCGCACCGAAGCGACCGCCTTCAATGCCCGCGATCGCAAGCGCAGCGACGACAATGTCGACCTCACCGCGCTGGCGCGCTTCACACCGGACGCGGCGCAGCGCTACGAATTCGGCTACGCGCGGAAGAACCGCTCGCCGAATCTCTACGAGCGCTACAGCTGGTCGACCAGCGGCATGTCGATGATCATGGTCAATACGGCAGGCGACGGTAATGGCTATGTCGGTGACATTGATCTCGACACCGAAACCGCGCATACGCTGAGCGCCAGCGCCGACTGGCATGCGCCGCGCGCCGATGGTTGGCAAGTGCGCGTCACGCCGTACTTCACCTATGTCGAGGACTACATCGATGCCGAGCGCTGCCAATCGGTGAACATGATGAGTTGCGGGCCGGGCAATCGCACGGCGAGCGGCCAGTTCGTGTTCCTGCGCTATGTGAATGAAGACGCGCGCCTGGTCGGCGTGGATGTATCCGGGTCGGCGCCGCTGATCGAGAGCGCAAGACTGGGCGCCGTAAGGCTGGAGGCCTTGCTTGCCTACGTCGATGGACGCAATGCCGAGACCGGTGACGGGCTGTACAACATCATGCCGCTCAACGCGCGCCTGCGCCTGGTGCATCGGCGCGGCGGCTGGCAAGGGATGTTGGAAAGCGAGCTGGTCGACGCCAAGGACGACGTGTCGGATGTGCGCAACGAAATACACACCGCCGGCTATGCTTTGCTGCATCTGCGGGCCAGTTTCGACTGGCGGCAATTGCGGCTCGACGCCGGCATCGAGAACCTGCTCGACAAGCGCTATGCCCTGCCGCTTGGCGGGGCATATGTCGGCCAGGGCATGACCATGGCTGGCAATGGTGTCGCGCATGGCATTGCCGTGCCGGGCATGGGGCGCTCCGTCTACACCGCTGTCAGCCTGCGTTTTTGAGGCCGATGGCGCTACGCCAGCGCGTGGTCAGCGTTGGCGAACCGCTTGCTCAGGGCAGCCGCGCCGGCCGCCCTGGCGGCAGAGCGCCGGCCGCGCGCGCTTGCAGATAGCGATACAACTGGTCGACGTGGGGCATGACGTTCGGATTGCCCTTCCAGGCCGGCATGGCCCCGACCTGACCGCGAAACCCGTTGGTCACCACCTCGACGAAACGCGCATGGTCGACGCCCTGTTGCAGGCGCTCGAGCAGATTGGGCGCAAAGGTCGAACCGAGGCCACTACCGCCATGGCAGACCTGGCACTGCGCCGAGAACGTGCGCCAGCCGATGTAGGTGTCCTTGTCGACCTGGCATTGCTCGGCGGCGCCGGCGCCCGCCGGGCATTGCACGGTGTACGCCGGCGCGCTTGCCGACGAAGAACCGGGCGCAGCGGCCTCGGAAGCGGCCGAGGTGGCGTCGGTCGGTGGCGAGGTGCCAACTTCCTCGCCGCCTGCCGCGGCGTTGTACGAGCAGAGGTTCAGCGCGACGACGGCTATCAAGGGCAGCAGATTGCGAAACACGGTCATGGCTTCCATCTCCCGGTGCGACCAGGGCCATTGTGTCCGCGACGTCGCGCAAGCCACGTTGATCGTCATCAGATCCTGGCGTCAGTGACGCGCGCCTCGGCCACCCCGTGGGCCGCGTGCGGGCCACGCCGTGTCAGGTTCCCAGCCGGCGTATGGCCTGTTCGGTCATGTACTGCTTGACGAGATCGTAGTCCGGGTCGAGCGCCGCGCCGTCGAAGCCGCGACAGCTCTTGCCGTGATGGAAGCGCGTCACGTCGTTGCGCTGCACGTCGTGACTGGTGGCCCACCACCAGCTCCATTCGGGCCGTCCGTCCTTGGCGCTCAGCTGCTGGGTCGCGGTCTTGGCCTGGGATCCGCCGCCCTCGAAGCCCTTCCACATATCGCCGCGACGGTCATAGGTGACCGCCATGCCCGGCCCCATCATGCGCGCGTCCATGTAGATGCGGCGCTTGCTGACCGGCGCGCGCGGGTAGCCGGTCGGTTCGCCTTCGAACACGATGACTTCCGGAATGAGCGACTTGCCGACGTAGTAGTAGGTCTTGTCCTGCTTGCCGCCGACCAGCGGCGGCAGCCAGTTGTCGTTGTCGGCATGCCATTGCGAATGCACCGAGCCCAGCATGGGGCCGCGATGGATGATCTTGAAATTGCCCCAGGTCAGCATCGGGTCGCCCGACGCCCAGGCGTCGGACAGGTACAGGTTCATGCCCGGCATGTAGGGTTCGAAACGCTGGTCGGCCGGAAAACGCCGCACGCGCTTGACGGTCGGCAGGTAGCCCCACAAATCCGGGATCTTGTGCTGATCGTAGGACCAATGGCTCAGGAACGCGGTGCCCTTCATCTCTGGCGTGTAGGTGAACCAGATGACCTGCATGCGCGTGAGATCCTCGCGCCCCTCGTAATAGGGGCCGGGCGCGTCGGGATGCACGAGACCGGCGCACTGCTGTTCGCCCCACACCCAGTCGTATTCGAATTTCGGATCGCCGTCCTTGGTCACGGTGACGGCGGGAATGGGGTACAGCGCCTTGTCGTGGCGGCCCCAGCTCAAGGTGATGTTGGCGATTGCCTCGAAGCCGTTTTGCACGTCGGGGAAGGGCAGGCCGCCGATCCAGGGTTTGCCCTCCTGGGTATAGACATTGCCGTCTTCGCCGAACTTTGCCTGGCCCTGGTTCTTGATGGTGGCGTCGAGGAAGAAGGGCGGGAAAAGCTTGGTGGCGTCGTTTTCTTCGGGCTGGATATAGAACTTGCGGCGGTCCTGCTTGACCTCCTGGTAGAGGATGGGGTCGATGAGATCCTGCACGAGGTCGACGCTGTCGGCGTCCATCACGTCGCCCGGTTTGACCTTGCCCTTGGTGTAGGCCTCGATGCTCAGCAGTTCCTCGGGGTAGGCCTTGGTGATGTCGCCGGCCGCACAGATCTCGCCCCACAGCGAGGCCAGTACGCCGGCGCCGCCGATGCCGCGCGCGGTCTTGTCCATGAAGAAGCGACGGCTGTAATCGAAGTCGTACTTGCGGATATGCATGCCTGGAACTCCCCTGTTGCGCGGTTCGGCGCCGCTCGCGGCGCGGGTCGGAGCGCGGGCGCCGCGCACTGTACGTACGCAGTCGCCCGCCGCCTCGTGACCGACAAACTGCGGCGCGGCCGGCGTTCTGTCAATTGCGACTAGGCGGACGGCGGGTACATGCGCGCGGCCAGCGCTTGCCATTGGCCGGCGAGATCGCTGGCGGTTCCGCTCGGCTGGTCTTTCAACAGCAACGAATCGACCAGCGCCCGATCGCTGGCCGACACGCGCGGCAGGATCATCTGCCAGCAGATGCGCACGCCCGGCAACGAGAACACGCCGCGCGTGACGGTCAGCACGCTGTCGAAGGTCGAAGCATCGAGCAGGCCGGCGCGCAGCTGCCATTGCATGTCGGTGACGTGCAGGACCATCACGCGGATGACGGCGCGCATCTGCCAGATTTCATCGGCGCTCCACTCGGCGCGCGCATCGCGGGCCTTCATGACCAGCGCGATGATGTGCGGGTCCGTGAGGCGCTGGTTGAGTTCGATGGTGCGCGCGATGGTCGCCTGGTGCACCAGCGCGCGCTGCGTACGATCGCTCTGGCGCAGCTGCAGTCCGACGAACAGCAGCGTAGCGACAATCGCGACGGCGGCCACGATCTGACTCACGAAGTAGACGGTTTCCAGCGTCATGGTGGGGCGCTTGCGATGGGAAGCCGGCGTCTATTGTGATGGCAGTCCATCGTAATAGCGCCGCACGTCGCTCACCAGCTCGGCGGGCTGGCCGGCCTTGAGCAGCTTGCGCAGCTCCGTGCGCGCCTCGGCGCCGCGCCCGAGTTCGTGCAGGGCCTGGGCAAGGTGGAAACGGGTCAGCGGGTTGCCGTCGCGGGACAGGGCGTTGCGCAACAGTTCGAGCCCGCCTTGGGCATCGCCCTCGGTGACCATGATCCAGCCCAAGGTCCCCTGCGCGAGCGGCGATTCGGGCGCGATCTGCAAGGCGTGTTTGGCGGTGGCGCGCGCGCGCTGGTCGCCGTCGAGCTGGTAGAGCCGCGCCAGGTTGGCGTTGACGAGGGCGTCGTCGGGTAATTCGGCAAGCAGTTGCTCGTGCAGCTTGCGCGCTTGCGGCAGGCGTTGCAGGCGCAGGTAGAGCAGGGCCAGCGCCTGCGTGGCCTCGAGGTCATCCGCATGCCGGGTGAGCCACAGCTCGAGCTCGTGCGCGGCGCCGCCGAGGTCGCCGTCGGCAACCAGTGCATCGGCGAGACCCATCACGCCGGCGCTGCTCGCCGCTGCCGCCTGCGCAGCGCGGTAGGCCTTGGCTGCCGCCTTGCCATCGCCGCGCGCGAGTTCGAGTTCGCCGCCGAGCAGCAAGGCCGTCGCCGGGTCGCCGCCGTCCTCGTCGAGCGCCGCGATGGCGTCGCTGGCGCGCTTGAAGTCACCGCGCTCTATATCCAAGCGGATGAGTGCATTGCGCGCCTCGGGCGCGGCGGTGGTACTGCGCGCTTTGCGCAAGGTGCGACGCGCTTCGTCGATGTCGTCCAGCGCCGCCTGGGCGCTCGCGATACGCATGAGCTGCGCGCCGTCGAATCCGGCGTAGCGCGCGGCGTCGCGGTAATGGCGCCGCGCCTGGCTGCTGTTGTGACGCGCGGCATGCACGCTGGCCAGGGTTTCGACCGCGAGCGCCTGTTCGGGATGGGCTTCCACCATGCGCGTGGCGCTGCCCAGCGCCTGGTCGAAGCGACCCAGTGACAGTTCCAGCTTGACCAGGTGCGCGGCCGCTTCGAGCTCGTCGGGCTCGGCCGTGACGGCTTTCTCCAACCAGCGCACGGCGGCGGCGCGATCACCATCGGCAAGCGCGATGTCAGCGAGCGCCAGCAAGGCGTTGGCCGCGCGCGGATGGCGCGCCACCAGGCTTTCGAGGCGCGTGCGGGCGCTGTCGACGTCACCCGCCGCCAGCTCCATGCGCGCGAGGTTGAATGCCGCCGGTTCGAAATCCGCGCTCGCCGCGAGTGCGCGTGTGAAGGCTAGTCGCGCGCCTTGCTGGTCGTCCGCGCTGGCGCGCGCCACGCCCAGCAGGTTCTGCACCGCTGCATTGTCGGGCTCACCGGCGGCCAGCGCTTCGACGGTCGCGAGCGCCTGTCGCGACGCGCCGGTCTTCAACTGCAGTACCGTCAGCAGCACGCGCGCGGCGCGGCCGCCGCGCTGTTCGGCGAGGGCGGCCACGAGCCCCGTTTGTGCCTGCTCGACACTGCCCAGCCCGATCCTCGCCAGCGCCGTCGACGTGACGGCCGGCCCGTCGTCGGGCGCCAGTTCGAGGATCTGACGGAATACGTTCTCCGCTTCGACGTACTGCCCGCTGGCGAGGTAGGCCTCGCCCAGCGGTCGCAGGATGTCGAGCTTGCGTGGCTCCTGGCGCGCGAGCGGCGTCAGCAGGGCAGCTGCTTCGCGCGCGTCGCCGAGCGCGAGCAACACCTCGCCGCGCAGACGTCGCATCGCCACGTCGTTGGGGCGTTTCTCGATGTAACGTTCGAGGTGGTTGTCGGCGCGTTGCAGGTCGTGATTGGCGTAATGGACGAGCGCGGCGATGCGCAGCAGCAAGGGCTCGTCGTCGATGGTGTCATCGGGGTACTGGCTGAGTTTGCCGCTGACTTCGGCCAGCGCGGCGGCGCTGCCGGCGTCGCCGGCATGCTGGTAGATCTGCCAGCGCAGGAACGCGGCGCTGACATCCTCGGGGTGCTTGCGCCTCACGAACTCGACGTCGGCCAGGGCCGCTTCGCGCGCGCCGAGCTTGAGATTCACGCCGGCCCGCGCAAGACGCACGCGCAGCGCCTCGGCGTCGCGCTGCACGGCGCCGTCGTAGGCCGCGAGCGCCGCTTCGTCCGCACCCTGTTCGCGCAGGATCTCGCCTTTGCGAAACCACGCTTCGGCGCTGTCCGGGGCCAGCGTCAAGGCGCGCCCGACGCGCGCCAACGCCTGGTCGAAATGCCCCTGGGCCGCGGCCACCATGGCCAGCCCGAGCAGCGGTTCGGCGCGCTCGGGCGCAAGCTCGGCGGCGCGGGTGAATTCTTCGTTGGCCGCGGCATGATGGCCGAGTTCGAAGTGCGCGCGCCCGCGCATGACCGCCACTTCGAAGCGTTGCTGGTCGCGCGCCGCCGATTGTTTGACGGTATCGAGCAGTGACGCGTAACGGCGTTCGGCGAGCAGTGCGTTGCCGAGTTCAGTCATCACCGCGTGATCGGCCGCACCCAGCGCCAGCGCCGCGCGCAGCTCCTTCTCGGCGCCGGCGGCATCGCCGCCGCGCAGCCGCGCACTACCGAGCGCGATGCGCGCCGGCAGGTGATTCGGGTCGTCGCTGACGGCGCGCTGGAATTCGATGACGGCGGCGGCGACCTCGCCGCGATTGAGATGGGCGAGGCCGAGTTCGTAGGGCTGTGCGGACTTGTCTTGCGCGAACGCGGCGACGGAGAGGAGCAGCAGGGCCGCCAACAGCGGCCGGCGTGGCGGACGCACGGAGGCGTCGTGGCGATGCGGTTTCAGACCGCTCCCGGCAGCCCGGCGCCGCGTGGTGACCTGCGTTGGGTGGCGAGGCGCAGCGCGAGCAGGCCAGCGCCGATCAGCAGCAGCGTGCCGGGTTCCGGCACGGCCGCGGACGTCAGCAGCAAGGCTTGCGCGCCGACCAGGCTCGAGATTTCCTGGAAACCGCGCTGGTTCTCGCCCGCTCCGCCTTCATCTTCGAAGTCGTAGAGCGCGCCGTAGGCGTTGTTGCCGACACCGGCCGCGACGTCGGTCACCACCGGCGTCGGCTCGTCGGTGTGGAGCCGCATGTCCTTGAGATAGGTGCCCAGCGACCGCACGGTGACACCGGCGCTTTCATGGTCGGCGCCGGGAGCGACCGTCAACAATCTGTTGCTACCGGCGAAGGACAGCACGAGGCCGCCACTCACCCAGCTGAACGGGGAGGGGGCGTTGGCCGCGGTCGATGTCGTGTAGTTCGTGATCTTGGCGCGTTGCGCGCCTTTGCGATTGAGGTCGTAGCGCTTGGGCTTGGCGGATTTCGCCGCGTGGCTGGATGGCCCGCTCGCGCGCGCGGCAAGCGACGATGAGAAGGCGCCCTTGCAACTCGTCTTGTCGGCGCGCAGGCAGGGCAGTCTTTCGGCGGCGCTTTGTCGGCCGTACTGGGCCCATTGCGCCATCCATACACCGAAGGTCGGAGTATCGATGGTGCGCGCCGCGGCGGGCGTGGCGAGGGACGCGATGCTGAGCGTGAGCGCCAGGAGACGGATGCGATGGGTGGTGATCATGTTGCCCTTCCTTGTGACTGACCGTCGGATTGCAAGGCGACTTACGACCATGGCCTGGCGCGCGAACTTGCGAACGCCCCGCGCCAGCCAGCTCCCTCGGCTGCGGGCCGGCTGAACTCCGAGAAAGATTCGCATTGAAAATGCGTGCCTTACGTAGCGATTGTAGTGGATCGCTCATGGGGCTTGGCGACACTCAAACGAGTGAGAACTTTCGAATTGGATGCGCGTTTCGTGACTCACGCCTCGACATCCGCACTCGTCGAACGCGCGCGAGCACGAAGGCGGGATGACGTTGACCGGCAGGCGCGTCATGCGCCTGCCGGTAGTTGTCTTCAGACGATGGTCACAGACCGGGTTCGCGGGCCGCCTGTCCGGCGTGGAATTCACTGTACAGATAGACCGGGATGTCGAGTTCGCCCAGGCGGTTCTCGATGACCGGACGCACTTCCTGCCAGTCCAGGCCGCCGACGCCGGTGGCGAGTCGCGGCAACGCCAGCGAAGTGAAGCCTTCCGCTACCGCAATCTGCGCCAATTCGCGCAGTGCATCGCGCACGTGTTTCAAACTCGCTTTGCCCGGACGTGCACCGTGACCATAGCCGCCGTCCTGTGTCAGCAGGTTGACGACGCGCACGCCGCCCGCGCCGCTCCATACCCACGCGCTGCCGGGGGTCGGATGTTTCTGGCTGCACCAATGGTGGAAATCCTTGTGCATGGCGGGAAACTTCTCGTGCAGCGCCAACGCCAATCCCTGCTTCATCGGATCGTTGGGCGCGACTCCGTGCGCAATGGCCTGCGCCTTGCTGAGAAGAATGTCACCGGAAACTTCGTAGATCATGCCAATACCTTGTGCGTTGCTGTGATGATGAATTGATCATCGAACAGCCGCCGTGGCGCGGACTTGATCTGCGGCAGTGAAAACGCGTGCCGCGCGGCGGCCCCTCAGCGTCGCGCGGAAGGGGCAAGCGTGGTCTCGCTGTCGCGCGCGATCGAGGGTTCGCGTACGCGTCGTGCTTGCCAGAAGCGTTGGCGCCAATAGCCGTCATCGAGCGCGGAGATCATCACGCCGCGGCGCGTCGAGGCGTGCATGAAGCGACCGTGATCGAGATAGATGCCGACGTGTCGCATGGCGCTGCCGGTCTTGAAGAACACCAGGTCGCCGGTGCGCAGCTGGTCGGTGACGATGCCGCGCCCGAGCGTCGCCTGCTCGTCGACCGTGCGCGGCAGGCGCGTGTCGAGCAAGGCCTTGAAGGTCACCAGTACGAAGCCCGAGCAGTCGATGCCGCGCGTGGTCAGACCGCCCATGCGATAGGGTGTGCCTTTCCACAGCTTGTAGTGCTGGTAGAGGTGGCCGCGCAGCAAGGCGCCATCGTCGCGCGGGGGCGGCGCCGGGCTTGGCGCCGCTTCCACGACTGGCGCCGGTGCCGGCGGCGTCTCGGCTTCGGGCCGCGGTCCGAACAGGCCGCAGCCGACCAGGCTCAGCAACATGCAGGCCAGCGCCAGCGCGCGCAGCGCGGACACCATCGGCGAAAGGGAACGGGGTGCGGTCAAAATGACGATGGAACGACGACTTGTAGCGGCTCTCGAACTGTCCTCGAACATGGCAAGGCCGGCCGCAGCATTGCCGGCGCGATCTTCGGCCTTCAAGGGCTCGCGCGCAAGGCGGGCGGCACGCCGAGCGCGATGGACAGCATGACCAGCGCCTGCCACACGATGAACAACAGGCTCGCTTCCAGCGCCTCGTCCATGTGCGGCCACGCGTCCCACATCCACTGCACGGCCTGCGCCACCAGTGCGCCGGTGGCGACGATGGCGCACATCGCGAGCGCCATCTGGCGCCGCCAGCCCCACGCCCACATGAGACCGAGGCACAGCACCAGGGCACCCAAGGCGCCGGCCGCCAGCATCGGCCACGGCCGTCCGTGCATGTAACCGATGTCGACCGCCGCGCGCCACGAAGCAATGCTGCAGAGGACCATGATGGCGTAGGTCAAGCCGTGGCGGCGTGGCGGTGCGAGAGCGGCGTGACGGCCGAGCGCGTAAAGCACCGAGCCGAAGATCACGCCGGGATAAATTTTGATCAGCAGGGAGTTTTCAGGCGCCAACAGGCCGCCCAACCAGCACAGCAACCCGGACAACACACCGGCGGCGAGAAACTTGAGCGGCAGGTAGCGGGGGCGTGAACTCACCGGCATGCTGTGCCGGCGTCCATCAGGCGCGCGCGCAAGCGCACGTTGTTCGCGACAAATCGCCCCAAGCCCGCAACTCCAGGCGCCTCATATCAAGGGCGCGCTACGCCTGAAGAATAGAACCCGGCAGCAGGAAAATAAATCAGCGGGACGGTGGTCGGCGTCGCGTCGCGCGGCCCGATGCCGCGCGCGATGTTTGGCGGGGGGATGAGCGCCGCCCGTGCACGCTTTGCGCGCGCGGGCGGCTTCAGTGCCGTCTCAGTGATTCGACGCCGGCAGCGTCGCCGCGTAGGCGGTGCTGCTGGCGTTGCTCGCCGCCACCGGTGCGCCGGGCGTGCTGAGATTGTCGCTGTTGATGCACACCGGGTGACCGAAGCCGCCGGCGCTGGCGCCCGCGTCGATATCGAACACCACGCTGTCGATGTGATCCGGGTCGGGACCCACGCCGCCGACACCGGCCAGGTTGTCGAGCTTGAGGTTGTTGCGCACACGCCAGGCTATCGCGTGATCGGCGCACGAGGTGTCGCCGCTGAGGCCGATAGCGCCGACCAGTCTGTGGCTGGCATTGTAGAGCGCCAGGCCACCGCCGAACACGTTCACACCGCCGGGGCGCTCACCGACCATCGGGTCATTCTTCTTGCCGAAGTTACCGACCGGGCCCTTGTAGGCGACGTCGGTGGCGACCGGGTTGCTCTCCTGCAGGCCGAACAGGCTGCCACCCGGCTGCACCGCCGAGTACAGGTTGGCGGTCGACAGCGACAGGGTGTCGAGGCTGAAAGCGTTGGCGGTGTTGGCTTTCTGCGCCGAGATCACGCGGCTGCCCGGCCATTGCGAATTGCGATTGGAGCCCGAGAACGCGACCGCGCAGACCACGCCGTCACGGTTGACGAGCGTTGCCCACATGTTGAGGTTGAGGCCGGACGCCTCGTCGGCGACCGCGGTGGCGAGTGCGGTCTTGAGCGCGCCGTGGATGCCGCCGACGGTGGTGCCGAGCGCGGCGGCCACCACCTTGCACGCGGCCGCGCCGCCGTTCTTGTGGTCATCGCCCTTGGACTTGCCCTTGCTGTCGGCCATCGCCGCGCCGGTGCCGGTGGCCAGGGTCAGTGCGATAGCCATGGCCAGGCTGGTTTTGGTTTTATTGATCATCTGGAAGCTCCCACGCGATTGGACTTGGTTTTGTGCGTTGCTGGCCGGCGTCGCCGACCACGAGGGCCGCACTATCGGTGTGCACGCGCCCCGCAGGGAAGCGCGACGTGCGAATTATGTGAAGGCGTCGAATTTTCGATGGCGCGCGCGCGGCGCAAGCGTGACTCGCATCGCACTCCAACGCCCGGCCTGTCAGTCCTCGCGCGGCATGACGCCGGTCAGCGAGGCGCGCGCCGAGATCTCTATCCAGTTGCCGTCGGGGTCGGCGATGAAGCCGTAGCGCGCGACCTTGGGGAAGGTCTGGCATTTCTGCACGTAGTGGCCGCCGCGCCTGGCGATGGCTTCGCACTCGGCGTCGGCATCGAAGATCTGCACGGTCAGATAACGGAAGTTGGGGCCGACGAAGGTCTCGATCTCGCCGCCGCCTTCGCCCTCTTCGACGAACAAGAGGCTGTCGCCACAGCGCGCGACGCGCGGAGCGGCGCGCTCGAACTCCATCGCTTCGAGGTAGAAGCGCATCATGCGCTCCGGATCGGGCGTCTTGACCGTGATGCCGATGCCGACCACGCCATCGGTGCCGGGCGGCACCAGGCGCACCGGCTCGCCGCCCGGGTTGACGCCCTGCCAGGCCGGCTGGCCGGCACGCGCGATGGTCAGCCCGGCATAGCCGGTGGGGCGCGTCGCCTCGAACGGCGTCGGGTATTGATTGACCTTGATCACCGAGTCGTGGGCATCGTAACGGTGTTGCACCCAGCCGTCGCCGAAACTCAGTTCATGATCGAGCCGCAGTCCGCAGGTGTCACCCCAGAAGCGGCGATGAGCTTCGATGTCGTTGGTGAACATGCCGATATCGATGTGCTGCTTGGCCAGGCGCATGACGGATCCTCTCAAACGGGCAGGGCGTCGACGGCGTCGTTGTCGATGGCCTGGTAGGCGCCATCGGTCACCATCTTCATGAACAGGCGATCGCCTCTCTCGGTTTTCTTGACGATCACGGTCGCCGCGATCGCCACCACCAGTACCGCGAAGCTGTAATGGCGATAGTCGGCCATCAGGTGATCGAAGTCGTAATCCTTGACGCCGCGCGCGTGCAGCGCGGCCAGGTATTCCTTCAGCAGATCGCGCTCGACCGCCTTGCGCGTGGCGCGGTCGAAGGCACTGCCGAGAAAGTAGGCGACGTCCATGCCGGTGCCGAGATAGGCGCTGGTCTGCCAGTCGACGATGCAGATGCGCTCACCGCCGAACAGCATGTTGTCGACGCGGAAGTCGTTATGGGAAAAACACTTGGGCGCCGCGCGCGGCGCATTCCAGGCGGCATGACAGCCGACGAATTTCTCGCACACCTCGATCACCGCCGGGTCCATCTGCGCGGCGTAATTCTTGACGAAATAATCCCACGACGATTCCAGCAGTTCGGTGGTGTAGAAGCCCTGCGCGCCGGGCGGCACGTACAGCCACGGCTGCTGCTCGAGTTCCGCGTCGTTCCAGAATGCGGCGTGCAGCATGGCCGCTTCCTTGAGGGCCTTGCGCGCGTTCTCCACCGAGCAGCCCTGCATGTGATCGCCGGTGGTGGCCGGCGCCATGTCTTCCAGCAGCAGCACGAAGCTGCCGTCAGTGGCGTCGTACTCGGCGGCATACACCTTGGGCGTGTTGATCACCGCGCGATCGCGCAGTTCTCGATAGAACATCACTTCGGAGCGATAAAAGCCCATGTCGCGACCGCTGGTCGCGGCCACCGCGTTGTCGGACTGGAACTTGCCGACCACCGAGCGCGGAGCGCCGGCCGGCGGTGTGCCCTGGTAACGCAGATGAAAGCGCTTGGTTTCGCCGAGCTGGCCGGTGCCCACGCCTTCGACGGTGAAATCGACCACCCGCGCATCGATACCCTTGCTCTGCAAGGCGGCGGACAGCCACGCGGCGCTTATCTGCTCGTGCCGCGGTACGGCGGGCAGCTGTGTCATTGCATGCATCTCCCCACGCCGCGCATGCCACCATGGCATGCGCCGACGTCGCCGAATTGTAACCACCGCCCGAAGTGATTGAAAGGCGCGTGCTTGCCGCGTGCGCGAGTCTCAACGCATGATGCGGACGACGGCCGCTGCGTCATCGACTACGCGTCACCATCCATTCGTACAGGAGTCATCCATGGCTGATCTTCGTTGGGGCATGATCGGGTCTTCCGGTTGGGCCGATCACACCTTCGCGCCTGCCATCGGCCGCGCACGCGGCAACCAGCTGGTGGCGGTGCTGGGGTCGACGGCGCGCGGCGCCGAGAATTTCGCCAGGCGTCATGGCGTACAGCGCGCCTATGCCGATCTCGCGGCCATGCTCGCCGACCCACAGGTCGACGCGGTGTGGGTGGCGAGTCCGCCGGATCTGCATCGCGCGCAGGTGGTGGCCGCACTGAAAGCCGGCAAGCACGTGTTGTGCGAAAAACCAATGGCGGTGAGCGTGGCCGATTGCCGTGCCATGACGCGCGCCGCGCACAAGGCCGGGCGCGTGTTGCATGTCGGCTTCAACAACCGCGCCCATCCGCAGCTGCAGCAGCTGGCCAAGGCCATCGCGCAAGGCCGTTACGGCGACGCGCTGGAAGCGCGCGTGCAGGTCTACCACCCCTATGCCAGCGCGCCACCGCCATGGCGCCAGAACCGCAAGCGCAGCGGCGGCTGGGCGATAGGCGATGTCGGCACGCACCTGCTCGACGTGTTGCGCTGGCTCATGCACGCCGACGCGGTGCGCGCCCGAGGCGTGCTGAGCAACCGCTGCTGGGGGTTCAAGACCGACGACCATGCCGCCGTCCACGTCGAGTTCAAGAACGGCGCGGTCGGCAACATCACTGCCTGCACCGGTGCCGCGGGCGGCGCGCCGCGCGTGGAGTTCTACGGTACCAAGGGCTATTTCATCCTGCGCGGTGGCCTGTTCGGCATGCCGGGTGAACTCGAAAGCGGCGTGAAGGGCCAGGATGCGCGCAGCATCGCGGTGCCGGGTTTCGATACCTATGGCGGCGAAGTGGAATTGTTCGCCAAGGCGGTGCGCGGCAAGGCGGTGAGCCTCGCCACCGGTGACGATGGCGTGGCGAATATCAGCCTGGTGGCGACGGCGCGGGGTTGGTAGGCAGTGGGTGTGCGAATGGATTCGCGCCGCGCGCCGCGCTCAGGGCATCTCCTCGACATAGGTATGCCCGATCGGCGTCTGCACATAGACTTTCTTGCCGTCGACCGTGGCCCAGAAGTAGTAGTAACCCTTCTGCGAATCGCTGGTGACCTTGCCGTCGATGACTTCCCAGCTCTTGACGTGCTCGCCGAAGGCATAGGTCACACGGTAATCGCCATCCAGCCACGACACGCCGACGCGCGAGATCTTGTTTTGCTGATCCCCCGAACAGCCAGCCAGGGCCAGCACGCACAGCAGGGGCACACAACGGGTGAGGGCGGACATCGGCGACTCCGGCGCTATCGGGTTGCGCCATGCTAGCAACTCCTGTCCCGCGCCGGCCATCCCGTCGCGCACCGCCCGGCGGGCGCTTACTTGATATCTCTCAAGCGCCGCCGTGGTGGACTGCGATCGGCGGCGCTCCTGCCGCTAACATGAGAGGCAAGCGGCCAGTCTCCCAAGCCCTATGAACCTGCAAACCATTCAATTGCTATCCAATCTCGGCCTGGCAAGCGTGATGGTCTCCGTCACGGTCATGATTCATTTCTGGGGATTGTTGCTGCTGACCTACGTGATGAGCGAGTCGCGCCATCGTCTGCGTCCGCACGAGAGCCGCATCCACCAGGCGGTGTTGATCATTTTCGTGGTGTTCGGCATTTTCGCGCTGGTCACCATCCATATCTGGCTGTACGCGGCGCTGTTTCGTGTGCTCGGCGAAGTGCCGAATTTCGAATCGGCGCTGTATTTCTCCACCACCACGTTCACCGCGGTCGGCTACGGCGACATCCTGATCTCGCCGCGCTGGCGCCTGGTGGCGGCCATCGAGGCGGCCAACGGCGTGATCCTGCTGGCATGGTCGACCGCCTTCCTGTTGTCCGTCACCTCGCGCCTGCGCATGCTCGAACACGATTGGTTGGAACGACGCGAGTAGGCACGGCCCGCGCACGCTTGAGTCGAGGCCGTGATAGGTCACAATGGCCGACCTCCCGCGGTTCGCAAGGCATTCTTAGCGCATGGCCCATCCGCCGACCCTGATCGTCACCATCGCCGCCAGCCTCGGGCTCGCGCTGGTGCTGGGTTTCATTGCCGCGCGCCTGCGCGTGCCGGTGCTGGTCGGCTACATGCTGGCCGGCTTCGTGCTGGGACCCGCCACGCCGGGCTTCGTGGCCAATGTCGAGCTGTCGCACGAACTGGCCGACGTCGGCGTCATCCTGCTCATGTTCGGCGTGGGCCTGCATTTCTCGCTGGAAGAGCTGTTCGCGGTGCGCGGCATCGCGCTGCCCGGCGCCCTGCTGGAGATGCTCCTGATCTCGAGCCTCGGCACGGCGGTCGCGAGCAGCTGGGGCTGGAGCTTCGGCGCCAGCGTGGTGTTCGGTCTCAGCCTGTCGGTGGCGAGTACCGTGGTGCTGGTGCGCTCGCTGGAGCGCGCCGGCCTGCTGGAATCCATCACCGGCCACATCGCGGTCGGCTGGCTGGTGGTGGAAGACCTGGTGATGGTGCTGGTGTTGGTGTTGTTGCCGCCGCTGGCCGGCGCCCTGGGCGGTCATGGCGACGGCGTCGCCGGCCACCCGGTGGCCAGCACCGTGCTCATCACGTTGTTGAAGGTCGCGGCCTTCGTGGTGTTGATGATGGTGGTGGGCAAGCGCCTGTTCCCGAAACTGCTGTGGGCGGTCGCCCACACCGGCTCGCGGGAACTGTTCACCCTGTGCGTGATCGCCGGCGCCATCGGCGTGGCCTACGCGTCCTCGCAGCTGTTCGGCGTGTCGCTGGCGCTCGGCGCCTTCTTCGCCGGCATCGTCATGGGTGAGTCGAGCCTGAGTTATCGCGCGGCGCAGGAATCACTGCCCTTGCGCGACGCGTTCTCGGTGCTGTTCTTCGTGTCGGTCGGCATGCTGTTCGATCCGCACGTGCTGGTCGACGATCCCTTGGGCGTGCTGGCGGTGGTGGCGGTCATCATGCTCGGCAAGCCGCTGGCGGCGTTTTCCCTGGTGATGCTGTTCCGCTACCCGCTCAACACCGCGCTGACGGTGGCGGTGGGGCTCGCCCAGATCGGCGAATTCTCCTTCATCCTCGCCGGTCTCGGCATCAGCCTCGAGCTGTTGCCCAAGGAGGGTCTCAATCTCATCCTCGCCGGCTCGATGATTTCGATCGCCGTCAATCCACTGCTGTCGCTGGCGGTCGGGCCGCTGCAGCGCTGGATCCGCGGCCGCTCGCGCCTCGCGCGCTATCTCGAGCGCCCGGCCGATCCGCTGGCGATGCTGCCCATGACCTTCACCTCCGAGCAGTTGACCGGCCACGTGGTGCTGGTCGGCTACGGACGCGTGGGGCGACGCATCGGTCGCGCCCTCATGGAACGCGGCGTGCGTTACGTGGTGGTGGAGGTCAGTCGCGACACGGTCGAGACCCTGCGTGACAGCGGCTTGCCGGCGGTGGCCGGCGACGCCATCGAACCCGAAGTCCTGATCCAGGCCCACATCGCGCGCGCCGCGATGCTGATCGTGGCCATGCCCGACGCCACGCGCAGTGTGCGCATGCTGGAAATCGCGCGCATCCTCAATCCCGAGATCCGCTCCATCGCTCGCGTGCACAGCGACGAGGAGGCAGAGCTCATGCAGCGCGAGCGCGTCGGCGGCGTGTTCTACGGCGAGCAGGAACTCGCCAATGCCATGATCACCAACCTCGACAGCCAGCTCGAGCTGGCGGCGCCCAAGTGACGGCGCCTCAGGCGCCGCGACTCGGCGCGACGATGTCGCGCGCGATCATGGCGAGATTGGTGTCGATGTAATCGTCCGGGCAGGCCGTCGACAGGAACACGAAGCGGGCGCCGGCATCGAGGTATTCCTTGAAACGCGCGCGGCAGCGCTCGGGCGTGCCGGCCAGCGTGTACTTGTCGACCAGCTTGGTGAAGTCCTGGGAATACTGCACCGAGAGCTTGTCGTTGGCCATCTTGAAGCCGGCGGCCTGGTCTTCGTGGGCAGCGGTGAACAGGAAGATGCCGGGCGTGAAAGTACTCAGGTCGCGGCCGCATTCCTCGCCGAATTGCTTGATCTTGGCAATGCTCTCGGCGAGCTGCTCGGGCGTGTACATGTAGGGCAGCCAGCCATCGGCAAAGCGCGCGGCGCGGCGCATGGCGGCGTCCTTGCGGCCCGACACCCAGATCGGCGGGCGCGGCTTCTGCACCGGCAAGGGCTTCAAGCTGAAATTGTTCATGGTCGTGTAGCGCCCGTGAAACGTGACGTCGGTGCCCGACCAGGTGCGGTGCAGGACTTCCAGCGCCTCGTCGGTGCGTGAACCGCGCTGCTTGACCGGCACGCCGCAGGCTTCGAACTCGTTCGGATATTCGCCACCGACGCCGACGCCGAGCATGAAGCGACCGTTGCTGGCGACATCCAGCGCCGCGCCGAGCTTGGCCAGCAACGCGGCGGGGTACAGCGGCACGAGCGTGATGGCGCTCATCAACTGGATGCGGCTGGTGGCACCGGCCGCGACGCTCAAGGACACGAAGCCGTTGGCGGTGTCGCCGTAGAAACTCACGTGTTCGCCGCAGCCGACGACGTCGAAGCCGAGTTCCTCGATGTAGCGTGCCGAGGCGGCGACCTCGTAGGGCGAGCGCAAGGCGGTGCCGAAGCGGAGCGGAGTGTGGGTCATGATGGGTGCCTGTCTGTGCGGTTGCCGGGGGGCGGGCGACACGCCCGCGCCCGAGAGTGTATGCGAGGCGCCGGGCCGCGCCCATGCCGCGCCGGCATTACAGCGCGCGCGGTGGCGTGGTCGGCAGGCTGTGCAGGATCTGGTCGAAGATGGCGATGCCGCCGGCCGAGATGTGCTGTTCCGGATGGGCGACGCAGAACTTGTCCATCGCTTCGAACAGCTTGCCCGGATGCGTGAAGGCCAGCACGTCGGTGTCGCGCGCGATGGCGAGCCCGGTCATGTAGCCCGACAGCCACATCTGCGGCGCGTCGACACGCTCGCCCGAGGCGCGCCGCTGCTGCCATTCGGCGCACGGCCAGTCGGCGATGCTGGTGACGTCCGCCCATGCGCCGGACGCGCCGAGCAGGCCGAGCGCCAGCAGCACCGCGCGTCGCGCCTGGCTCGCGCTGGCCGCCATGTCGAGGCTATTCGCCGCGCCGGAAGATGCGCTTGTAGGTCAGCGTACGGGCCAGGTCGCTGCGCCGGTAGCGCGTTTCGATATGCAGCTCGTTGGCGCTGTCGTCGAGCGAGATCTTTTCCAGCAGGCGGTCGCCGCCCTTGATGTCGGTATCGACGATCAAGACCTGCCCTTCGAAGTAGCCGAAGGTACGGCCAAGATCATCGTGCGCGAACTCGGTGCCCTTGGCCGAGTAGGAGTTGCCTTCCGGGTTGATGGCGAACAGGCGCTTGAACTTCTTGTCGTACAGGATGGCGCACATGCGCGCCTGGTAAATCTTGAGGGTCTTGGCTTCCATGACCGTTTCAAGGTCGCCGGGCAGCGACCAGTCCACGTCGATGGTGTCCTCGGCGCGAAGCTGGTTGGAGTTGTGTAGCTGCTGGTAATACTTGTTGCTGCTTTGCCCCTTGTCGCCGGCGGCGCTGAACTGCTGCTTCTTGTGACGCTTGCGCAGCTTCATCAACTGCTCCTTGGTCACCCGCACGGCATCCTGGTAGGACTCCGAGCGCTCTTCGTCGAGTACCCAGTTGCCATTCATCTGCTCGGTGTCGGCGCGGCTCGCGCACGGCAGCCCGGCGCCGAGCAGCAACAGGAGACCGCACAGGCCGAGGACGACCGGGCGGCGTGACGACAGCATGGGGCGGGCGGGCTCGATCATGGCTCTCGAAGGCATTCGTTGAAGGCGGCGAAAGTTTAGCACCGAAGCGCGCGCCGTCGGCCGCTCATGCGTAGCGGTCGGTATGCGCGATAAGGGCGGCGCGGATGCCGTCCTCGCTCATGGAGTGGCCGGCGTCCGGCACCACCACCAGCTCGGCGGTAGGCCAGGCGCGATGCAGATCCCAGGCCGAACGCATCGGGCACACCACGTCGTAGCGGCCCTGCACGATCACGCCGGGGATGTCGCGCAGGCGCCGCGCGTTGCGCAGCAGCTGGTCATCGTGTTCGAAGAAGCCGCGGTTGATGAAGTAATGGGCTTCGATGCGCGCGAAGGCCTCGGCGAAGCGTCCGCCGGAGAATTTGCGGATCAGCGCGGGATCGGTCACGAGCTTGCTGGTGCTCGCTTCCCACACCGACCAGGCGCGCGCGGCGCGCCGCCGCCGCTCGCGGTCGCGGCTGGTCAGGCGCTTGTAATAGGCCGCCAGCAGGTCGCCCCGTTCACGCTTGGGAATCGCCGCGACATAGGCCTCGAAAGCGTCGGGAAACAGCTGGCTGGCGCCGTCCTGGTAGAACCACGCGATCTCCGATGCGCGCAGCAGGAAGATGCCGCGCAACACCAGCGCGCGCACCCGCTTGGGGAAGCTCTCGGCATAGGCCAGCGCCAGCGTGCTGCCCCAGCTGCCGCCGAACACCAGCCACTGCGCTATGCCGAGGTGTTCGCGCAGGCGTTCGATGTCGGCGACCAGGTCCCAGGTGGTGTTCTCGCGCAGTTCGGCATGCGGACGGCTGCGCCCGCAGCCGCGCTGGTCGAACAGCACGATGCGCCACTTGCGCGGATCGAAATAGCGCCGCTGCATGGCATCGCAGCCGCCGCCCGGTCCGCCGTGCAGGAACACCAGCGGGCGGCCGCGCGGGTTGCCGCATTCTTCGAAATAGATAGTGTGCAGGTCCGAGACCTTGAGCAAGCCCTTGCGATAGGGCTCGATGGCGGGAAAGAGCGCGGTCGGTACGCGCCGTCGGCGCGCGGGCTGGGTGGCCATGCTGTGGGTCCGCAATGTGAGGCGTGGCGATGATGCGCCGCGGCCGCGTCACGGTCCAGTCACCGCCATCGGCCCACGCGCGGCCGTGACGCGGGGTGATAGTATCCGCCGCGCCTGCCGCGCCCGAAGCGCGGCGCCATCACCGCAGTTTGATCAGGAGGGGAGATGATTTTTTCGCGTACGAAGGTTTGGCCGTTGCTGGGCTTGCTCGGCACGTTGGCGGCGCAGGCCGAAGAGGCCGCCGTGCAGCCGCAGCCCGATACCAACTGGACCAGCTACAACGAGAACGTCAACGGCCAGCGTTTCGTCAATCTCAACCAGATCACGCCGGCCAATGCCGCGCAGATCGGCGAAGTGTGCCGGCTCAAGGTCGATGAGACCGGCGCCTTCCATACTGGCATCCTGGAGCTGGACGGCCTGCTGTATTTCACCACCGCCAGCGATACGCTGGCGGTCGACGCCACCAACTGCCGCGTGCGCTGGCGTCATCATTACGAAGCCGAGGACCCGAGCGGCACGCCGCTCAAGGTCAACCGCGGCCTCGCCCACGCCAACGGCGTGTTGTACCGCGGCACGCTCGATTCGCGCCTGCTCGCCATCGACATGGCGAGCGGCAAGACCCTGTGGCAATACCAGGTCGGTGAACCCCAGCAGGGCGAATTCTTCAGCTCCGCGCCGCAGATCTACCAGGGCCTCGTGATCATCGGCGCGGCCGGCGGTGACTGGGGCACGCGCGGCCGCATCATGGCCTTCGACGCCAAGAGCGGTCGCGAGGTGTGGCGCTTCTACACCATTCCGCGCGGCGACGAGCCGGGCGCCGACTCCTGGCACGACCAGCAGAGCGCGCAGACCGGCGGCGGCGGTTCCTGGAGCACCTACACGCTCGACCACGCCTCGGGTGAAGTGTTCGTGCCGGTCGGCAACCCGACGCCCGATCTGCTGCCGCACCTGCGGCCTGGCGACAATCTCTACACCGACAGCATGGTGGTGCTCGACGCCGCCACCGGCAAATTGAAGTGGTATCACCAGCTGTTGTCGAACGACGGCCAGGATCTCGATCTCGGCGCCGCCCCGATGCTGTACTACAACAGCAAGGGCGAACGCATGGTCGCGCTCGGTTCCAAGGACGGCTACGTGTACGGCGTCAACCGCGAAAACCAGCAGCGCGTGTTCAAGACCCCGGTCACCACCATCAAGAACGCTGGCGTGCGCGCCAATTCGACCGGCGTCGAGATCTGTCCCGGGCCGCTGGGCGGCGTGGAATGGAATGGCCCGGCTTTTGATCGCCCCAACAAGGCCATCGTGGTCGGCGCCGTCGACTGGTGCGCGATCGAAACTGCCGAGGAAGGCTTCAAGTTCAAGCCCGGCCAGTTCAACCTCGGCGGCACCTTCAAGTTTTCCGACGTCGCGCGCGGCTGGATCACTTCGCTCGACGCCGACATCGGCGCGGTGCGCTGGAAGTTCGAAACGCCGGGGCCGATGGTGTCGGGCATCGTGCCGACCGCCGGCGGCGTGATCTTCGCGGGGGACATGAAGGGCAATTTCTTCGCCCTCAATGCCGCCGACGGCAAGGAGCTTTACCGTGCCCAGGCCGGCGGCGCGATGGCCGGCGGTGTCATCAGCTACAACCGTAAAGGGCGCCAGTACGTGGCGGCGGTGGCCGGCAACGTGTCGCGCCTGACCTTCGGCGTGACCGGCAGCCCGACGCTCCTGATCTACGCCCTCGGTGGCAATGGCAAGGGCGGCGCGGCGCCGGTGGCGTCCGCGGTGGCGGCGCCATCGCTGGCCACCGCCAGCGGCGCGGAGATCTACGGCAAGATCTGCGCGAACTGCCACGGCGGCAACGGCGAAGGCGTGAACGGGCCGGCCTTGAAGGGGCTCGCCACGCGCATGGACGAGGCCAAGACCATCGAATGGATCAAGAACCCGTCGGCCAAGATGCCCAAGCTATATCCCGAGCCCCTGGGCGAGCAGGCGGTCAAGAGCGTCGCCACCTATGTGCGAGGGCTGAAATAGTCCGCGCGCCGCTGGCCGATGGTGGATCGGCTGGCGGCGCTGCCCACCCGAAAGGGGGGCCTCGAAAGTAGGGAGGGAAAGAAAAATCCGGGGGCCGCAAAAAATTCCTTGATGTAGATCAAGTGGGCGGCTCTTGGCGCCAATCAGCATCCCCCTTCCAGAGGGGGGCCCAGATGAAACTCGGCATGCTGCATTTTTTCGAGAATCCGGCCGGCAAGTCGGAACTCGACATCATCCACGAGCAGACCGAACTCATGCTGGCCGCCGAGGACCTGGGCTTCGATTCGGTGTGGCCGGCCGAGCATCACTTCTCCGAATACGGCTGGTGCGCCTCACCGCAATTGTCGCTGGCGGCGATTGCCACGCGTACCTCGCGCATCCGTCTCGGCACCGGCATCCTGGTGCTGCCGTTTCACAATCCGATCCGCGTGGCCGAGGACCTGGCGTTTCTCGACCTCTTGTCCCACGGTCGCGTGGAGTTCGGCGTCGGGCGCGGTTACCAACCGCTCGAGTACCAGGGCTTCAATCTCGATCAGACCCAGTCGCGGGACATGTTCGACGAAGCCCTGCGCCTCATCGTCGAGTGCTGGAGCCGCGAGCGCGTGACGTTCAAGGGCAAGTACTGGCAGGTCGACGATGTCGAGGTCAGGCCCAAGCCGCTGCAGCGTCCGCATCCGCCCATACACATGGCCTGCATCTCGCCGGACACCTTCGAACTCGCCGGGCGCAACGGCCATCACCTGTTGATGGGTTTCGCCTTCGGCCTGACCTACAACGGGGCGCGCAAAGGCATGGACGCCTGGCGCGCCGGGCGCCGCGCGGCCGGGCTCGACCCGCGCGGCGGGCGCAAGACCTGTCTCATGATGGTCTACCCGGGCCGCAGCATGGAGGCCGCGCGCCGGGAATTTCGCGAGCCGGTGAACTGGTATTACCGCACCATCGCGCGCTACGTCGCCCCCGAGCAGGGCTATGTGAAGTCCTACGAGTATTACGCCCGCTCGCGCGAATTCGTGCGCAGGCTCGAGTTCGACGACATCGTCGACACACCCGCGGTGGTGTGCGGCGACGTCGAGCACTGCGTCGAGAAACTCAGCCGCGCCGCCACCGAATTCGGCTTCGACGAACTGTTGTGCTGGACCCGCATCGGCGGCCTGTCGCCGGCCAAGGTGCGCCAGGCGATGGAACTGTTGAGCGGCGAAGTGTTGCCGCGGGTGCGCAAGGAGGTGGCGGCGCACGACGTGAACCTGAGGCAGGACGCTGTGGGTCAGACTTCAGTCTGACATTCAGCGGCGTGATGGGACGGCCGCCGAGCGTCATCCGTCAGACTGAAGTCTGACCCACAAGGCATTGCGTCTGCCCGGCACGGGGCAGACCTCGGCGCCGTCATCCGTTACATTGCCGCCATGAGTGAACACTCCGCCCGCGTCGAGAGCATCAGCGCCGTGACCGTCTTCACGCGCGACATGGCGCGCGCCGTGGCGTTCTACGAAGCGCTCGGCATGTTGCCCTGCCATGGCGGCGCGGCGTCGGGCTTCACGAGTTTTCGCGCCGGCAGCGGCTACCTGAACGTGGCCGTCGGGCAGCCGCCCGAGCGTCCGTGGGGGCGCGCCATCCTGTACGTGTCCGACGTCGACGCCATGTACGCACGGGTGCGGGCCGCCGGCTATGCCACCGTCACCACGCCTGCCGACGCCCCGTGGGGCGAGCGCTATTTTCATGTACACGACCCGGACGGCAACGAGCTGTCCTTCGCCCGACCACTGACCGCGAGATCAAACTGATGAAAAGATGCCTGGCCGTGCTCGGTCTCATGCTGCTCACGTGCCTCGCGCGCGCCGCCGATGCGCCGACCGTCGGCCTGCTCGAACTCTACAACTACTACGAGTATTCACCGGCGCTGCTGTCCGCCGGGCAGCCGACCCGCGAACAGTTTCCCGCCATCGCCAAGGCCGGCGTCGAAGCCGTGATCAATCTCGCGCCGGTCACCGATCCCGGCGCGCTGGCGGACGAGGCCGAGGTGGTTGGCAAGCTCGGCATGGGGTATGTGCACATTCCCGTCGACTGGGACAAGCCGCCGCGCGCCGATGTCGAGAGTTTCCTGGCGGCCATGGAACGTTTCAAAGGCAAACGCATGCTGGTGCATTGTTACGCCGGTTCGCGCGCGTCGGCTTTCGTGTACATGTATCGTGTGCTCGAGCAGAAAGCCGATCGCGCCGCCGCGCGCGTGACGCTGGAGAAGATCTGGGCAAACAACCCCGGCTACGAATTGCCGGCGGTGCCGCAATGGCGGCAGTTGATTGATGAGGTGCTGGCGGCCCACTCGACTTGAGTGTCGGCCCGCCCGAACGCGTAACGATGTTGGAATAGTTGGATGAGCAAATCTCTCAAAGAACAGCTGCTGGCCGCGGGCCTCGTCAAGCAGAAACAGGTGCACCAGGCGGACAAGGAAAAGCATAAGCAGGCCCGTCAGCAGCCCAAGCCCAAGGCGACCGTCAAGGGGCCCTTGACCGCCACGCAGCTCGAAGCGCGCAAGGCCCAGGACGAGAAGGCAGCGCGCGATCGTGAACTCAACCGCCAGCGCCAGGCCGATCGCGAACGCCGCGCCATCATCGTGCAGCTGGAACAGATCATCGACGGCGCCAAGCTCGACACCAAGGCCGGCGAGACGCCGTTCCGCTTCGTCATCAAGGGCAAGATCAAGAAGATCTACGTGACCGCCGAGCAGCACGCCGCGCTGGTCAAGGGCACGCTGGCGGTGGTGCGTTTCCGTGAAGGCCTGGCGGTGGTGACGCGCGAAGTGGCGGAGCGGGTCGCCGAGCGCGACGCGCGCACGGTGCTGGTGTTGCGCGACGGCACCGAGCCCGACATCCAGGAAGATCCCGACTATGCCGATTACAAGGTGCCCGACGACCTGATGTGGTGACGACGCGCCGGCTCACGGGCCGGCGCGCGGCAGCGTCACCGTGAACTCGGCGCCCGGCTCGCGGTTGGCCACGGATACCTTGCCGCCCATCACTTCGACCAGGCGTTTGACCAGCGCGAGACCGATGCCGGTGCCGGCGGTGGCGCGCGTCAAGGCGTTCTCGCCGCGATAAAACAGTCCGAAAATGCGCGACATCTGCTCGCCGGCGACGCCGGGGCCGAAGTCGCGCACGGCGAATTCGACATGGCTGCCGTCGCCGCCCTGCACGGCCAGTTGCAGCGGCTCGTCACCGCTGGTGAATTTCAGCGCGTTGTCGACCAGGTTCAGCATCACCTGCGTGAAACAATCGATGTCGACCCGCAAACGCGCGCTGGCGAGCTCGGCGGGACAGTCCAGCGTGTAGCGCCGGCCGGCATGCTGGACCACCGATTCGAGCTTCGAGCGCAGCACGTCCAGCAGTTCCGCGGCCGTCACCTCGCGCATCTCGACCTTGAGTTCGTTGCGCGTCATGCGTGCCAGGTTCAGCACGTTGTTGATGAGGCGCGTGAGCCGTTCGGCCTCGTCGTGTATGAACTGGTAATACTCCTGGCGTTTGGCGTCCGGCGCCCAGCCCTCGCGCAACATCTCGCCGTACATGCGTATCGAGGTCAGCGGTGTCTTGAGCTCGTGACTGACGGCGGCAATGAAGTCCTGCTGCTGGCGCGCCAGCGCGATCTGCCGCGTGCCGAGGCGCAGTGCCAGCCACAGGCCGCCGCCCAGCACCAGCGACAACAGCGCCGCCAGCCAGCCGATGACGCGTGCGCCCGGTCCGGCCGGTAGTTCGGTGACGCTGAATATCAATTCCAAATCGCTGAAGGGCGCTGGCAGCCGTGACTGGTAGAGCAAGGTGCCGCGCAGGTCGGGCGCGCTGCCATAGCCGCGCGCCGCGTCGCCGTCGTCACGCAGCAGCACGTCACCGTGGCGCGCCACCACCAGGCCGCTGCTGCGCGCCAGCTGGCCGAGGCGAAACGGCGTACCGACGAGTTCACGGAGAAACACCTCGCGGTCGATGACCAGGCCCTGCACGTAACGCCGCCCGTCGCGCCACACGTTACGGAACAGCACCAGTTCACCGCTGGCGAGCAGGCTGCTCTCGAAGCGCTCCACTTCGCTTTCGAAGGTGTGGATGGGCGCCGCGTCGTCGAGGCGCTGGCGCGCGCCGCCCTGCTTGCGCTTGTGCTCTTCGGCCAGCATCGGCAGCGCGCCCTGCTCCTTGCGCAGCGCGCGCGTGGCATCGGTGGCGGCGCGCTTGTCGGGCATGGCGGGCGCCGCTTCGGCCATGACCGGCGCGCCCTGGAAATTCTGCTCGAGCTTGAGATCGGCCACGACCGACCGAGGGCCTTGGCGGCGCTGTCGCGGCGCGCGGGTGTGGGCGCGGCCGCTTGCTCTCCGACGCGCGGCGTGTCGCTGGCCACGGCATCGACCTGGTCATTTCTTCAGTGCCGGCGCACCGCCCAGCAGGCGATTGCTGGCCAGGATCCCGTGCAGGCGTGTCGCCAGCGCGTCGCGCTCGCGTCGCTCCGTGTCCGTCAGTCCGCTCTGCAACTCGCTGCTGTCGGGCGGCGGCTGGAAGGGCAGGCTCAACTGGCCCTGTTCATCCACCTGGAAATGCCCGATGAGGCCGGGCACGGCGTTGGCCGGCGGCAGGCTGGCGAGCGGCGAGCGCTGCAGCACGGTCGTGCTGAGCGGCGAGACCAGGTTGAAATAGCTGTACTCGGTGAACGGCCGCGCGTGCTCGACAGCCATGAAGTCATCGATGCGCTGCTCGACGCGCTTCGTGAATTCCTCGGCGAGTCCCTGGTGCTGGTGAAAGCTCTCCCACTGCAGGCGCTGATAGGCCTGGTGGATCAAGGCGGCGGTCGGTATGGCCAGCGCGACGAAGAACAGCGCCAGCACCAGGCGCAGGCGAGCGAGATCGCTCATGCGCGCAACAGGCGGTAGCCGGCGCCACGCACCGTCAACAGCACGCGCGGCGCGGCCGGATCGGCTTCGAGCTTGCGCCGCAGCTTGGCGACGTGGATATCGACGGTGCGCGTTTCGAGCGCCAGCGCGTTGGCGTAGCCCCACACCTTGTGCAGCAGCTCTTCGCGCGATACCGCGCGCTCGGCATGGGCGAAAAGATATTGCAGCACGTCCATCTCACGACGTGTGAAGCACAGCGTCGCATCGCCGCGTCGGCCTTGCAGCGTGCCGGGATCGATCTTGACGTCGTCGTGCAATTCCAGCACCGACGTCACGCCCGGCAGCACGCGTGCGCGGCGCAGCACCGCGTTCACACGCAATACCAGCTCGGCGACGGAGAACGGCTTGGCGACGTAATCATCGGCGCCCAGCGACAGGCCGTGGATGATGTCGTCGTCGGTGCCGCGCGCGGTGAGCAGGATGATGGCCTGTTCGCGGTCGAGGTCGCGCAAGCGCCGACAGATCTCGAAGCCGTCCACACCCGGCAGCATCACGTCCAGCAGGACCATGTCGTAGGGACCGCGCTGCGCCTTGTGCCAGCCGTCGTTGCCATCGGCCGCGCTGTCGACCTGGAAGCCGTGGTAGGTGAATACGTCGATGAGGCCGCCGCGTATCGCGGCCTCGTCCTCGACGATGAGGATGCGCGGTTTGGAACTCATGTCGCTGCCATGTGACGGATGACCCGGGCCGCGAGCATAACAAGAAGCCGCCCGCGCGCTTGTAAACGCCATGTAAACACGCGCGCCGCGCTTTTACCAAAAGTGGCCTGCCACGCCGCGCGCGCCGTACCTAGAGTGCTCACCTCGTCCCACGGAGGAGAGCCCATGACCTTGTTCACCCGACTCGGCCGCTTGCTGCGCGCCGATTTCAACGCCGTCATCGACGGCCTCGAAGAACCGGCCAGCCTGTTGCGCCAGGCGGTGCGCGACATGCAGAGCGCGCTCGACGTCGAGCACGGCGAAGCCGCGCGTTTGCGCGACGACATGCAGCGCGTCGCGCAGGCCTTGCAGGAATGCCAGGTGCGTCTCGCCGCGCTCGATGAAGAGCTCGGCCTGTGTCTCGACGCCGAGCAGGACGCACTGGCGCGTGATCTCGTGCGGCGCAAACTCGAGACCGCGCGCCATGCCGCGCAACTCGGCGAGCGGCAGCAGGCGTTGCGCGAGGCTCACCAGCGCCTCGAGGCGCGCATCGTCGAACACGCAGAGCGCCTGCAGGCGCTGCGCGAGCAGGCCAGCCTGCACGATGCGCTCGCTACCGCCGCCAGTGGCGAGCCCGCTGGCGCGGCAACGCTCACGCAGCCCGTCAGTGCCGCCGAGATCGAGGTCGCGCTGCTGCGCGAGCGGCAGCGGAGGGCGCGCCCGTGAAGCGCCTGACTTTCATCGAAGCGGCAATCACGGCATTGGCCTTGAGCGTGGTTGGTGCGGTGCTCGCCGCGGTGCTGACACCGCTGTTCGGCGTGACGCTGGTATCGCGCGCCTTGTGCCTGTTGCTGGCGCTCGCCTACGTGCTGTTCCTGCTTGCGCGCAGTCGTCATCACCATGGCCGCGTGACGCTGCTTGCCGCGTGGGCGCTCGCCGCCGTCGCCATCACGCTGTTGTGCCCGACGCTGTTCAGCATGGTCGCCGCCCATCTCACGCTGGTGTGGCTGACACGCGCCCTGCTCATGCACACCAGCGTGTTCACCGCGATGGCGGACCTGCTGCTGTGCGGCTTGTCACTGGCCGCCGGCTGCTGGGCTTTCGTCGAGACCGCCAGCGTGTTCGCCGGGCTATGGAGCCTCGGCCTCGTGCAGGCGGCCTGCAGCCTGTTGCCACTTAAGCCACGCCCGGTCGCGCGGCACGACGCCGACCAGGCTTTCACCCATGCCGCGCGGGCCGCCGAACAGGCCCTGCGTGCCTTCGAGCGCGCGCGCTGAGCGGCGCGCGCTCTTTCATCAACGAGGAATATTCACCATGAAACAGCAGTTACTCGGCCTCACCCTGGCCAGCCTCACCCTCGCCGCGATCATCGGCTACCCGCGCCTGCACGACGCCGAGGCCGCCGCGCCGCCCGTCGTCGGCCAGCCCATCACGTCGGCCGCGACGCCGCCCGCCAGCCAGCGGCCGCGCGTGGACCTGGTATTCGTGCTCGATACCACCGGCAGCATGGGCGGACTCATCCAGACCGCCAAGGACAAGATCTGGTCCATCGCCACCACCATGGCACGCGCGCAGCCGGCGCCCGAGATCCGCATCGGCCTGGTGGCCTATCGCGATCGCGGTGACCGCTATGTCACCCAGGTGTTCGACCTGACCACGGATCTCGATTCCATGTATGCGCATCTCATGGACTTCCAGGCCGACGGTGGCGGTGACGGGCCCGAGGCGGTCAACCAGGCCCTGCAGGATGCGGTCTCGCGCATGAGCTGGAACACGCAAGCCGGCACCTACAAGGCGGTGTTCCTGGTCGGCGACGCGCCGCCGCACCTCGATTACCAGGACGACGTGCAGTTTCCGGCCACGGTGGCGCTGGCGCGCCAACGCGGCATCGTCATCAACACCATCCAGTGCGGCAATCAAGGTGACACCGTGCAGCCGTGGCGGCAGATCGCGGCGCTCGGCGCCGGCGATTATCTGAAGGTCGACCAGGATGGTGGCGCGCTGGCCTTGAATACGCCTTTCGACGACACGCTGGCGCGCTTGTCGGCGAGGCTGGACGAAACCCGGCTCTATTACGGCGATGAGAAAGTGCAGGCCGAGAAGCGCGCCAAGCTGGCCGCCACCAGCAAGCTCGAGGCGGCCGCTTCGCCGGCGGTGAAGGCGCGACGGGCGGCCTTCAATGCCTCCGCGAGCGGCGCCGCCAACCTGCTCGGCGACCGCGAACTGGTGGACGGGGTGGCGAGCGGCCGCGTGCGACTCGAGGACATTCGCCAGGATGAACTGCCGGCGCCGCTCAAGGCCATGGCCCCGGAAGCGCAATCGAGCTACCTGCGCGAGCACGCCGCGAAGCGCGCGCAGATCAAAAAAGAGATGGCAGACGTCGCCGCCAAGCGTGATGCGTGGCTGGGCGAACAGGTCGCGAAGTCCGGCGGCGCCAGCGATACGCTGGACGCGAAGTTGTTCGGCACGCTGCGCAAGCAGGCCAAGCGCGATGGCGCCTTGGAACTCGGCAGATCCGGGCCGGCGTATTGAGCGCGAGGTCAGCCTTGCGGTCGTGAGGCGGTGACAGCGCCTCACTATCCGGCAGGTGGCCGCCTCCCTTGCTTTTGCGACGCCGCGCGCGCAACGTCAGGCGCACACGAAGCGTGCCCACGCGTCGTCATCGCCGGCCCTGTCGCCGGCTGTTCGGAAATCCAAAGAGGGAGAGGTAGACAGCATGGCGCAGATACGTGAAATCACTTCGGGCTTGCAGTTCCCCGAAGGTCCGGTCGCGATGGACGATGGCAGTGTGCTGGTGGTCGAGATCAAGCGCGGCACGCTGACGCGCGTCAAACCCGATGGCAAGCAGCAGATTATCGCCCATGTCGGCGGCGGCCCCAACGGCGCGGCCATCGGCCCCGACGGCGCCTGCTACATCTGCAACGACGGCGGCTTCGAATGGATGGAAATGGACGGCATGACGGTGCCGGGTCATACCCCGCACAGCTACACGCGCGGCAGCATCCAGCGCGTCGACCTCAACACCGGCAAGGTCGAAGTGCTCTACACCCAGTGCGACGGTCATGCCTTGAAAGGCCCGAATGACATCGTGTTCGATAAACACGGCGGCATGTGGTTCACCGATTTCGGCAAGACCTATGACCGCTCGCGCGATCGCACCGGCATCTTCTACGCCAAGACCGACGGTTCGTTCATCAAGGAAGTGGTGTTCCCCATGGACGGCCCCAACGGCATCGGTCTCGGCCCCAACGACAAGATGTTGTACGTCGCCGAGACCTTCACCGCGCGCGTGTGGCAATGGGAAGTGAGCGGCCCCGGCGAATTGAAGCGCGTGGCCGGCGTCGGTGGCCCGCTGCTGGAAGGACCGGGCGGCGCAACCTTGTTGACCGGCCTGCCGGGCTACCAATTGCTCGACTCACTGGCGGTCGATGCCGAAGGCTGGGTGAGCGTCGCCACCATCATCAACGGCGGCATCACGTCGATTTCGCCCGATGGCAAGAAGATTGAACACACGCCGCTGCCCGATCCCCTGACCACCAACGTGTGCTTCGGCGGCAAGGACATGCGCACCGCCTACGCGACCTTGTCCGGCACCGGTAAGTTGGTGGCCTACGACAGCCCGCGCGCGGGTCTGCGTTTGAACTTCAACGCCTGAGGACAGGCTCGATGCTCTAGCGCGCGGCAATGTCACATTGTCGCGCGCTGTCTCGTCTGGTGTTTGAAGCCGCCCATCCTGGCGCGGCGGGCAGATGCCAGCATCATGAAGCACCTTCGTCTCGTCCTCGGCCTGCTGTTCGCCGTCAACGGCCTCGCGATGCTCATCGCGCCGGGCCACTGGTACGGCGCGGTGCCGGGTGTCATGGACAGCGGCCCTTTCAACGCGCATTTCATCCGTGACATCGGCGCCGTCTATGCACTCGGCGGCCTTGCGTTCATGGCGCTCGCCGTGACCGCCGCGGCGCGTGACTATGCGCGCGCGGCCAGCGCCTTCCTGCTCGCCCATGGCGCCATCCACGTGTTCGAAGTCGCGGCCGGTGTGCACGCCGTGGAACACCTCGTGACAGACGCGCCGGGTGTACTGCTGCTGCCGCTGCTCGCCGCGTGGGCGGCTTCAGAAAAGCACTAGACTAGCGGGGGGAGGGGCGTTCCTGCGCTTCCTGTTCTCGGCTTCGCGGTGCGAGGGGGCCGGGGTGGTTGCGCGCATCGCCGCCACCCTCTTTGAAGATTGTGGTCCCTGCACGCAGTTGGTGGTGCGCATGGCCGAAGAGGCCGGCGTCGATGGCACCACCGTGCGTGCCATCATCGCCGGTGACGAGGCGGCGCTCGACGAGGAGACCTTGTTGGCCCTGGCGGGGCGGTGCTGCTGGGCGCCGGATTGGCTGCACGACAGGCGGTGCGGGTGGGGTGAGGCGGGTGGTGTCGCTGGCGCTCATCACGCAACGCGCGTCTACCGACGCTGCGGGGCTCGGCGCCGCCTGGGCCGGTCGAGGTCGGCGGACACAGCGTCGCCCCGACCTTGTTCGCGTCGGCATGACGCGTGGCGTGCGAGGAGCGTCATGGACAATCCACACGGGGTCGATTTCGAAAGTCATCGCGCGCGACTGCGTGGACTTGCCTATCGCGCTGGGCGGGATGCCGACGACATCGTGCAGGGGGGCTGCGCTGGGGGCGGGGGGGAAATCGGCGCACCTGGGGTGGTCACACCTGTGCCTGGATCGCCGAGGGGGGGGAGCAGTACGTCGGCCAATGGTTGCCCGAACCTTTGCTGGCCAGCTGACGCCTGGCAGCCGGTCGGAAGTCGCCCATGAATTGGCGCGTGACCTGACTTTGCCCTGTTGCGCACGCTCGACAGCCTGCGGGGGCGTTCCTGTTCGACGTGTTCGATGTCGATTTCGACACCTCGCCGCGACCCTGCGGGGGCGCCAACTGCAGGGCACGCCAGCACATCCGGAGCGCGCGCGCTTTGTCGCGCGCGAGACGGCCGGCGCCTGCGGCATTCGCCGGGGTCGGCGGCGACCGAGACTGAGGCGCTACTGGCCAGGACGCGGTGTTCTCTGATGGCGGGGCAAGGTCGCGGCGGTGTTGCCCTTGTGGGCGGCGACGATTGCCGGCGATGGGCTTGCCAGGGGGGACTGCGGAGTTCGTCGGGTGAACGGCACGGGCCTGCTGCGGAGGCCGGCCAGGTGCTGCAGACCATGGCCTTCGAACTCGATACGCAGGACCGCATCGCCGCCATCTACGTGCAGAGGAATCCGGACAAGCTGCGGCATCTCCAAGTGCGCGAATGAATTCGCACCTACAGGTGCAGCGTTCGCGCTATGCAGGAATGTCAGGCTGAAGCCTGACCCACAAATACATCGGCCAGTGCTGTGGGTCAGGCTTCAGCCTGACATTCGATGCGCCCTAGCGTCCGCGCGTCGGATTCCTCGGCACATCGCGGAACGGGCCGGTATCCATGCGCGGTTCGCGCGGCAGATCCAATACGCGTTCGCCGATGATGTTGCGCTGGATCTCATCGGTGCCGCCGGCGATCGAAGTCGCCGGCACCGATAACAGGATCTCGGCGATGAGGCCGTCGTGAGGACCGTCCGCGCCGGCCAGCATCGCGTCCGCGCCGCTGATGAGGGTATGCACGTGGGACGCCGCGCGCGCCACGTGACTCGCCACCAGTTTGCCTAGCGAGCCTTCCGGACCTTCCGGTTTGCCGGCAACCTTGGCCTGGCGTGCGCGGTGCGCCAGCCATTCGGCGCTGCGCGACAGCATCATGAGGCGCGCGATGTCCTGGCGCAGCGCGGGATCGGCGAGACGACCGGTTTCGCGGGCGCGGCTCATGATCAAGTCGACGCGACCGGCGCGCTGCGGATACCACTTGTAGGGTTCCATCACCGTCGCTATCTCGGCGCGCTCTTGGTCGTAGATGGCGCCCGCGTAGGGAGAGGCATGGCCCCAGCGGCGCAAGGCGTCGGCATTGCGGCGCTCGTGGGCGAGCGTGGTCATGGCTATCTTCCAACCGTCGCCGGTCTTGCCGACCAGGTTTTCCGCCGGCACCTTGGCATCGGTGAAGAACACCTGGTTGAACGAGGCGTGGCCGTTCATCTGCTTCAGGGGCTGCACTTCGACGCCGGGCTGGGTCATGTCGATGATGAAGTACGACATGCCGCTGTGCTTGGGCGCATCCCAGTCGGTGCGCGCCAGCAGCAGGCCCCAATCGGCGTGATGGGCGCTGGTGGTCCACAGTTTCTGACCGTTAATCACCCAGCCATCGCTGTCGCTGTGGGCGCGGGTGGTGGCGCCGGCCAGGTCCGAGCCGCTGCCGGGTTCACTGAAGAGCTGACACCAGGTGTCTTCGCCGGTCAGGATGCGGCGCAGGAAACGCGCCTTGTGCGCATTCGAACCATGTTCGAGCAGCGTCGCCGCCGCCAGCAGGCGAATGCCGATGCGCGCCACGCCGACCGCCTGCGCGGCCTCGAATTCTTCTTCCACCGCGGGCAGCAAGGCCATCGGCAGTGAGCGACCATGCCAGGCGCGCGGCCAATGGGGCATGCCCCAGCCCGAATCGACCAGCAGGTTGCGCCACGCCACCAAGGATCGATTGACGTCCCAGTGCGCGCGCAGCCAGTCGCGCAGTTCGGCGCGTACTTCTGCTTCGTCGTGGGTGATCATGCGCTCGCCTCCGTCAGCGCCATGTAGCGCTCGCGATGGTGACTGGCGTCGCCCAACATCACTTGCGAACTCTTGGCACGCTTGAACCACAGGTGCGTGTCTTCGTCCCAGGTGAAGCCGATGCCGCCGTGGATCTGTATGCATTCGATGGCGGCGTGCATGTAGGCATCGCCGGCCATGGCCTTGGCCAGCGAGGCGAGCGCCGGCACTTCGCTGTCGTTGTCGTCGATGGCCGCCGCCGCGTAACGCGCCGCCGAGCTCGCGAGCTCCACTTCCAACAGCATCTCCGCGCACTTGTGCTTGATGGCCTGGAAGGAGCCGATGGGGCGCCCGAACTGCATGCGCAGCTTGGCGTACCCGACCGCGGAATCGAGCAGCGCGCGTGCGCCTCCGACCATCTCGCAGGCCAGCGCGATGGTCGCGCGATCGAGACTCTGGCGCAGTTTCACGGCCGCCGATTCGGTGCCGCCTAGGCGTCGCGCGGGGGTGTCGCTGAAAGTGATCTCGGCCTGGCGACGCGTGCTGTCGATGGTCGCAAGCTGGCGCCGCGTGATGCCGACGGCCTCGGCATCGACGGCGTACACGCCGAGCCCGGCATCGCCGACGCTGCCGCGGGTGCGCGCCACCACCAGCAACAAGTCGGCGTGATGACCGTCGAGCACGAATTTCTTGTGGCCATCGAGGCGACAGGCCTCACCCTGGCCATGGGCCGTGAGCGTGGTGGCCGCCACGTCCCACTGCCCGCCACGTTCCACCCACGCCAGCGTGCCGAGCTTTTCGCCGCTGACCAGCGCCGGCAGCAGCATGGCCTGCTCGGTCTCGGTGGCGACGGTGCGCAGCACTTCGGTGGCGAGCACGCTGGAGGCGAAGTACGGCGCGCACAGCAAGGCCCGCCCCATTTCTTCCAACGCAATGCCGAGCTCGACGTAACCGAAGCCCTGGCCGCCCAGCGACTCCGGCACATGCACGCCGGTCAAGCCGAGCTCGGTGACGAGTTGCCGCCACAGCGCGCGGTCGTAACCGGCGTCGCTCGCCATGTGCTTGCGCACTTCGCTGGTCGGCGAGCGTTCGCGCAAGAAGCGCGCGACGATGTCGCGGAATTGTTCCTGTTCGTCGGTATAGCCGAAGCGCATGGGTGTCCCTCCTCGTCGCGCCGCGAAGGCCGACGCGCATGGCCGGCATGGTGCCAGCTTTCCCGCGCGGCTTCGACACGCTATCAGTGAGGTGGGCGCTCAATCGCGTTGGTGGCGCGGCCCGATCTCGCTGAACACCCACACGCCTGCGGTGCGCTTGTTCAAGGCATCGCTCTGCACGCGTTCACCGCGCGTGGCATTGAGATTGGTCAGTACATCCTTGGGCTCGTCCGCTTCCACTTCGTACAGCGCAAGATAGGGCAGCGGACACTTGGCGCCCTGTTCGTCGCTGAGCTTGAAGCGCTGCGCCGAACTCATGAGCGTGGTGGCCAGCACTTCATCGAGATGCAGCTTCTCGTAGTAATCGTTGTATTCGGCCTCGCGGCCGGCGGTCGGTTCGGTGAGGACGACGACGATGTGTTTCATGGCACGGCTCCAGCAATAGGATGGCTCGAAATGTATGCGGCTTCATCAGTCAGACTGAAGTCCGACCCAGAGTTCTCACCATGCCGTGGGTCCGACTTCAGTCTGCACCCACGAGGCTGCCGCTTTCAGCCGCATCACCAGCACCTGCATCACCAGCGCCAGCGACATGAATACCAGCATCATGGCGGCCATGTAGCGTGCATCGTCATGGGACACGAGGCCCACCAGCCAGCCGCCGAGGGCGCCGAACAGTTGCTGGGCCAGTCCCGGATGCCGCGACCGCCGAGCCGGCCAGCGTCGGGATGACGCTTATGGTGCCGCTCAGGGTCGAGGGCATGAGCAGGCCGTGGCCGAAGCCGAGCAGGGTCAAGGGCAAGGCCAGCGCCAAGGGTGAACGCACCCCGGCCAGCGCCAGCGCCAGCGCGAGCAGCGGCCCCGCGCAGGCCGCGCATTGACCGATGAGCGCCAGCCGCGCTTCGTTCTTCGCATGCAGCAGGCGACTGACGACGAAATTGCCGGCGATGTAGGACAGCGGCACCGCCATGATGAACAGGCCGACGCGCGCCGGTCCGACACCGTAGCTCGCCAGCACCAGCGGCGTGCCGGCCAGGAACACGTAGAACGATCCGGTGCACATGGCGAGGATCACGCCATAGCCCAGGAACACCGGTTGCTTCGCCAGTGCGCGGTAGGCGGCGAACATCTCCGCCAGCCAGTGTTCATGCACGCTGACCTTGCGCTCACTGCGCGGCAGCACGCGCCAGGCCGCCACCAGCAGCACCAGCGCCAGCACGGTCAGCACCGCGAAGTTGGCGCGCCAGCCGAAATGCACTTCCATCTGTCCGCCAAGCAGCGTCGCGGTCGGCGGACACATGCCGAGCACCATGCCGGTATAGGCCATCATGCGCGGCTTGTCGGCGCCGCTGAAAAAATCCTGCACCATGGCGCGCCCGATCACCATGCCGGCCGCCGCGCCCACGCCTTGCAGCGCGCGCGCCGCGATCAACATCGGCAGCTGCGTGGCCAGCGCACAGGCCAGCGAACCGAGCGCCGCCAGGGCGAAACCCAACAACAGCAGGCGTCGCCGGCCGTGGCGATCGGACAAGGGACCATAGAACACCTGCGCGCCGCCGTAGGCGATGACGAAGGCCGAGAACGTCAGCTGCACGCTGGCCTGTTCGACGCCGAACAGGCCAGCCCAGCTCGGCATGGACGGCAGGCAGGCGGTCATCGCCAGCAGGCCGTAGGCAACCGAGGCGAGCAGGATGGCGATGAGCAGGCGGCGCGATGCCGGCGGCACGGCGCTCGGGGTGTCGGAAGTCAAAATGAGGCTGTCTTGTGCGCGAAAGTCCTGGCCCATGGTAACCGAGGGACGGTGCTCCGCCAGCGGGCAGGATCACTTTGCATGCATGCCGCGGCGCCGCTCAGGCGGACGGCAGGGGGTAGTCCTTAAGGATCGGCTGCGCTTCCGGCTCGACGTCAATTTGCAGCGCGCCGAGCACGCGCACCACGCCGCAATAGAAGCCGATGGTGACGATGAGATCGGTCACGCGCTCATGGTCGAGACCGGCGCGCAGCGCGGCGAAGGTCTCGTCGCTGACCGTGGTGCCGGTGGTCAGTTCGCGCGCCGCGCGCAGCACCGCGCGATCGAGCGCCGGCAGACTGCTGCTCTCGCCGCGCGTTTCCATGGCGATGGCCGCGATGTCGGTATCGCTCACGCCGAACTGCTTGCCGAGCTCGACGTGATGGGCGTACTCGTAGGGCGAGCGCGTGGTGTAACCGACCTGCAATATCGCCAGTTCCCGCAGGCGCGCGTCGAGCTTCATGTGAAAGCGGATGTGCAGGCCCAGCGCCATGAAGCTGCGCGCGGTGTCGGGACTGTTCACCAGCGCGCGGTACAGGTTGAGGTTGCGCGCCAGCAGATCGTGATTCTGCGGCGCGAGGTCCTTGGCTTCGAGATAGGGTACGCGGGCCATGGCGGCGTGCTCAGCTCGGCCAGCGCACGCGGTTCTCTTCGGCGAGAAACGCGGTGCAGCGGGCGCCATCGAGGAAACGCGGCGCGTCGGCGGCGAACACAGCCTGGATGCGTGGGCTGGTCCAGTAGGCGAGAAAGGCGTCGTCGTCGGCAAAAGACAATTCCGCCACGCCGTCGTAGGGCGGTTCGCCATCGGCATAGCTTTCCGCCACCTGGTGACATTGCACGTAGCGCAATACACCGGCGTCGCGCGGGATCTGCGGGGCATGCGCGGTCACCCAGTAGTCCTGGAATTCGGCCACGCTCATGTCGGGCCGCCGGCGCAGCAGGAAGATGGCCTTGGTCAGCGGCGTGTCTTTCTTGATATCGATTTCATCGATGAACACGTGTTCGCGGGTGGCGAGGAATTTCAGTTCCGCCATGTCGAGGAAATTGGGCTCATCGGCCTGCGCGCCCGCGATGTACTCGGGGATGGCGGGCAACTCATGAAGAGCGGCCAGGGTGTCGAACCACACCTCGGCCACACCGCCGTAGCGCACCTCGTCGAAGCCCGGCACCGCGAGCGCCTTGCGATGGCTCTGCACGTAGCGGCGGATCTGGTGGATGCGCAGCGCCAGCGGCGCGTGCACGTCGCGCCAATGGCGATGGAAGGCCTCGGCCGACATGCCGGCCTTGGGTACGGCGAGAGCGATACCTTTGATCATCCTGCGGGTTCCTGTGCGAGGCGGGTCGGCGTCGACCCGGGAGGCCGAGAATATCGCCGCCCGACCCCAGCGCCTAGCCGGGGCGGGACATCCCCCGAAAAGGGAATGTCAGCAGTGCCTGTCAAAATTTTTGGGAATTCTCTTACATATTTCCTGGGCACTCCCTAGGCAAGTCCCGAGCGTAACGGTAGGCTTCCCTGCACAATTTTGGGTCGAAGCCGCAACTCCGCTTCCGCACCTGTTCGTGGTCCCCATTGCGCGGGCCGCGCTCAATATCGGTGACAAAGGAGTAGTTTGTGACACTCGAACAAGTGGCCGGCGGTTTTGGCGACGGCGTCGACAAGGTGGTGCTGGTGGTGTGCGACGATGCCCACCTGCGCGCCGAGATCCTGTCCGCCCTGGGCGCCGCCGGACATCGCCACCATGTCGTATCCAGCGCCGCCGCCGCGCGCGGCGTGGCCGCCTCGCGGGTGGTCAACCTGGCCCTGGTCGATACCGCCCTCGCCGACGGCGATGCGCTGGTGCTCGGCCAGCACCTCGGCCAGGAACGACGCATTCCCTTCCTGCTGCTGGCCGATGGCAACGACCCCGAGATCCTGCGCCGCGCGATAGCCGCCGGTGCGTTCAACGTATTGCTGAAGCCGAGCAGCACTGCGCAGCTCAGCCTGGCGGTCGACGTGGCGCTGGTGCGCGCGCGCGAAACCTACAAGCTCGAGCGCAGCGTCGAGCGGCTGTCGGCGGACTTCAACCTCAAGAAGATAGTCAGCGTGGCGGTGGGCATGGCCATGGAACGCCATGGCATCGAGGAAACCGAAGCGTTCGAAATGGTGCTGTTCGCGGCGCGCGCGCGCCAGTTGAAGCTGGTCGAGTTCTGCAGGCAGTTCGTCGACAACCACACGGCCGCCGGGCTGTTGCGCGGTCTCGGCACCGTCATCCCCTCGCAGGGTTGAGTCGAGCCTGAGCGCCGCCGCATCGTCGCGCGCGATGCGGGCGGCCGCCAGGTGCGCCCGTCAGCCGCCGGCTTGCTGGTGCGCCGCTTCCTTGGCCGCCATGCGCGCTTTCAACTGCGCGGGACTCTCGCGCACGATGTCCTCGTTCTGGTGGCTGTACAGATCGTAGGGCGTGGTGTCGAGTTCCGGCAGCACGATGCCGCGATTCAGCACCGCCCGCTTCCAAATGGCATGCGCTTCCTCGTCGGCATGGAATTCCGGCATCACTTCCTCGGCAAACAGTTTCAAGCTGTCGCAGATGTCTTCGTGGCTGGTCTTGCCCGCCTGGTTGAGCAGGATGACCTGGTCGACGTGGGCAGCCTGGAACTGGCGCAGGCGCTTGCGTATGGTCTCCGGCGAGCCGATGAGCCCATTGCTCAGCGCGGCCTTGGCCTTGTCGGTCTCGCGCCAGGCCTGGAACTCGTCCCACAGGTTGCCGGTGCCGGGCGCGCTGATGCCCTTACGGCCGTAATGGGAGAGCGCGAAGATGAAGAAGGTCCAGCCCGAGGCCTTACGCAGCGCTTCCTCGTCGGTCTCGGCGCACATGAAGCCGTTGACGATGGCGATGTTGGGATTGGCGGGGTAATCGGCGAGCCGATTGGGCTGGTTCAACAGCGTGTTGTAGTAGCGATTGACCCAGGCCTGCGCGGCATCGGGTGACACGAACGAGAAGCCCAGCGCGCCCATGCCCCAGGCGCCCGCTTCGGCGATGGTCTGGATGTTCGAGCACGCCACCCACAGCGGCGGGTGCGGCTTCTGCAGCGGTTTGGGAATGACGTTGCGCGGCCCGAAGTCGTGATACTGGCCGTGAAACTCCCAGTCGGTCCTGGTGAACATCGGGATGATGGCGCGTACCGCCTCTTCCCAGCGTTCGCGCTTGTCGCGCACCCGCACGTTGAACGGATGCAGCTCGGCCGGCCCCGCGCCCTCGCCGAGGCCCAATTCGACGCGGCCGTTGGAAACCAGGTCGAGCGTAGCCACGCGCTCGGCGACGCGATGCGGTTGATTGGTGGTGAGCTGAATGATGCCGTGCCCGAGCCGGATGCGCTTGGTGCGCTGGCTGGCGGCGGCCAGGAACACTTCCGGCGCCGAGGCGTGGGAGTATTCCTCGAGGAAGTGATGCTCGACCTGCCACGCGTAGTCGTAGCCGAGCTTGTCCGCCAGTTCGACCTGGGTCAGCGAGTTCTGCATCAGCTCGTATTCCGAGTGCTCGGTCCACGGCCGCGGCAGCTGATGTTCGTAGAACACACCGAATTTCATGGGCTCACCCTCGTTGCGATACGCGAGGAGCGATCAGAGCATGGCGGGCCGGGGGCGGGCAATTCGCGGATTGGGGGTGGTGGCGCCACCTTCGCCCGGCGCTTCTCCTGTAGGTGCGAATTCATTCGCACCTACAGGAGATCGTGATCTTCAGCGCCCGTCGCGAATGGCGCAGCTGAAGCCGACGGCACGCACGAAGCGCACCGCCGTCACCTCGCCGTCAGAGCGTTCCTCGACTTCGTCACGCGCGGCAGTGGCCGAGGCCGCCATCACCGTCTCGCGGCGCGGTTGGCCGTTCTCGACGATGGTGACCTCGTATTCGTTCATGCGCTCAGAAGCCTTTGAGGGTGGCGTAGCGATCGCGATGAAAGCTGGCGTCGCCCAGCCACTGCTGCGCGACGCGCGCACGCTTCAAGAAAAAGCCGATCTCCTCGGCGTCGGTCATGCCGATGCCGCCGTGCATCTGCACCGCTTCGGCGCTCACCAGTTCCAGCGTGTCGCAGGCCTTGGCCTTGGCGAGACTGCACAGCGCGGCGCTGTCGGCATGACGGCTGTCCAAGGCATCGAGCGCGCCGAGCACCGCCGAGCGCGTCAATTCCAGCTCGCAGAACATGTGCGCGGCGCGGTGCTTCAAGGCCTGGAAGGATCCGATCACGGCGCCGAACTGCTTGCGCAGCTTGAGATAGGCGAGCGTACGCTCGAAGGCTTCGCTGGCATTGCCGAGCATTTCGGCGGCGAGCACGGCGCGCGCGCCGTCCAGCACCGCGGCCAAGGGCGCATGGCCCTCGCCGATCTTGCCCAGCAAGGCATCGGCGCCGAGCGCGACCTTGTCGAAGCGCACCGCGGCCGCGTTGCGGCTGTCGACCATGCGCATGCGGGTGACGCTGACGCCGGGCGCCTTGGCATCGACCAGCAGCAGTGTCAGCCCGTCGCGCGCATCGCGCTCGCCGCTGCTGCGCGCGACCACGATGAAACGATCGGCGACATGGCCGTCGACCACGAAGGTCTTGGCGCCGTTCAGCACCAGGCCGTCGGCGCTTTGTTCGACGCGGGTCGCGATGCGCGTCGGCGCGTGGCGCGGGGACTCGTCATGGGCGAGCGCGATCAGCAGTTCGCCGCTGGCCAGCGTCGGCAACAGGGCCTGCTTGTGCTCGTCCGTGCCGGCTTTCAGCAGCAGTGGCGCGGCCAGCACCGCGCTGGAAAATAATGGTGAGGCGGCCAGACAGCGGCCCGCTTCCTCCAGCACCTGGCCCATGCCCTTGTAGCCGAAGTCGGCGCCGCCGAACTGTTCGGGGATGAGGATGCCGGCCCAGCCGAGGCCGGCCATTTCTCCCCACAGGGCGCGATCGAAACCGTCCGGCACGTCCTTGTCGCGCAGTTCGCGCAGCGCCTTGACCGGCATGCGTTCCTTGAAGAACTCGTGCGCGCCGTTCTTCAGCATGGTTTGTTCTTCGTTCAGTGTCAGGTTCATCGTCGCTATCCTCAATCCGGCAGGCCAAGCACGCGCTTGGCAATCACGTTCAACTGGATCTCCGAGGTGCCGCCCTCGATGGAATTGCCCTTGGAGCGCAGCCAGGTGCGGCACAAGGTCAAGGCCTCTTCGCTGAACGGTGCGCCTTCCCAGCCGAGCGCATCGGTGCCGGCGCATTTCAAGATCAATTCGAACTTGCGCTTGTTCTGCTCGGTGCCGAACAGCTTGAACATCGATGACACGCCGCCGTTGGCGGTGCCGGCTTCCGACTCCTGCGCGGCGCGGCGCATGGTTAAGCCGAAGGCGCGGTCGTCCATGACATGGCGCGCGACCGCGTCGCGCAGTACCGGGTCACTGATACGGCCGTCGGCATCGCCGAGATATTTCTTCGCCACCACGTCGACGTCCGGCACGATGCCGCCGATGGACTTGCCGATGTCGGAAATCATGCCGCGCTCGTGCTGCAGCAGTTCCTTGGCGATCTCCCAGCCGCCGTTGAGGCGCCCGACCAGGTTGCCCTTGGGTACGCGTACATTGGTCAGGAAGGTTTCGCAGAACACCGAGGCGCCACTGATGAGGGTGATGGGCCGCGTCTCCACGCCTTCACTCCGCATGTCGAACAACAGGAAGCTGATGCCGGCCTGCTTGGTGCTGGTGTCGGTGCGC
The DNA here is from genome assembly GCA_016719885.1 of Pseudomonadota bacterium. NCBI lineage: Bacteria > Pseudomonadati > Pseudomonadota > Pseudomonadota bacterium. The sequence goes on from JADJYF010000005.1 coordinate 370,304, forward strand.
ACCAGGCAGAAGATCCAGTCGGCGTAGTTGGCGTAGGAGGTCCAGATCTTCTGGCCGTTGACGAGGTAATGATCGCCCTGGTCCTCGGCGCGGGTGGCGAGCGCGGCGAGATCGGAACCGGCGCCCGGTTCGCTGTAGCCCTGGCACCAGCGGATCTCGCCGCGCGCGATCCTGGGCAGATGCTCCTGCTTCTGTTCCTCGGTGCCGTACTTCAGGAGCACCGGGCCGAGCATGCTGATGCCAAAGCTGAACAGCGGTGAGCGACAGCCGAGGCGGTTCATCTCTTCCTTCAAGACCTGCAGTTCGTCGCGCGACAAGCCGCCGCCACCGTAGGCCTTGGGCCAGCCGGGCACGGTCCAGCCGCGTTCCACCATGCGCGCGAGCCACAGTTTGCTGTCGGGATTGCTGAAGCGCGCATTGCGCCCGCCCCATACCCGTTCATCCTCGGGCATGGGGGTGCGCATGGACGCCGGGCAGTTGGCTTCCAGCCAGGCGCGCGTTTCGGCGCGGAATTGATCGAGTGCGGACACGGCAAGGGCCTCTCGGCTGTGGTTCTCATGGGATGCGGGGCCACGCCGGGACCGGCGCGCCAGCGGCATCGTCGATAGTGCCGTGCCGCGTGCCGCCATGCAATTCGCGATGCCCCTATCGGGCAGTTTCCACGGGCCGCGATTCGGTCGATCATCACCGGCCCGGCCCCGCGCAACGCGCGGCGCGTCACAACAATACGACAGCGAGGTCCCCGACATGCCCCATATCACGCGCAACGGCGTCAAGGTCTTTTACGAAAGCTTCGGCCAAGGCGCCCGCACCCTGGTGTTCCTGCACCCCTGGACCACCAACCATTACATCTGGGCCTACCAGGTCAACGATTTCGCCAAGGACCACCGCGTGTTGGTGGTCGACCACCGCGGTCATGGCCAGTCCGACAAGCCCACCAGCGGCTACGCCATCGGTGAAATGGCCGCCGACGTGGTCGCCATCCTCGACGACGCCAAGGTCGACAAGGCGGTACTGGTCGGCAATTCCATCGGCGGCATGATCGCCATGCAGACCGCGCTCGACGCGCCGGCGCGCGTCGCGGGTCTCCTGATCCTGTCGAGCGGCACCAATATCGGCGCCGACACGCCGCCGGAAGTCGGCGAGGCGATGCAGAAGGATTGGCGCGCGGTGTTCAGCGCCCTGCTGGCCTCGGCCATCTCGGCCAAGTCCAAGACCGAGCGTCCCGAGATCCAGGCTTTCATGGAAGGCTGCTTCCGCAACGAGACCAATTTCACCGAGGGCGTGTTCTGGGCCAGCGCCGCCGATCCGAACGGCGTGTTCAACTGGAACATCTCGGACCGGCTGAAGAACATCAAGGCCCCGACCCAGGTCATCGCCGGCGAGGAAGACGGCGCGACCTCCGTTGCCCACAACCAGTTCCTGGCCGACAACATCCCCGGCGCGAAGATCAAGGTCTACAAGGATGTCGGGCACTTCTGCCAGTTGGAGAAGCCGCCGGCCTTCAATGCCGACCTGCGCGAGTTCCTGGCGCGGGTGGGGTAAGGCTCTCTTGTAGGTGCGAATTTATTCGCACATTGAAGGGCGCGGTGCAGCGTCCCGATGTGCGATTGAAATCGCACCTACAGGACCGTTATCAATCGCCGTCGATGAAGTCCGAAGCCAGCTTGGTGAAGATCTCGAACTGATCGTGGTGCACCCAGTGTCCGGCGCCGTCGATGCTCACCACCGTCGCGTTCGGCAAATGCCTGGCGCGGCCATCGACACTCGGGTTCGACGCGCCGCTTTCCGAGCCATACACCAGCAAGGTCGGGCAGCTGATGCGCGACCATAGCTGCTCGACTTCCGCCACGGCCATGTCATAGGCCGGCCACGAACGCACGTAGTTGTCGAACTTCCACGAGAAGCTGCCGTCCTCGTTCTGGTTGACGCCGTGCTCGGTGAGATGGCGCGCGCGCTCTGGTGACAGGTGCTTGTTCTCGTCCTGCATGCGCTTGAAGGCTTCTTCGACCGACGGGTAGCGGCGCGGCAGGCGCCCGGCGAGCTTGCGCTGCTCGTCTATCCAGATGCGCATGCGCTCGTCCAGCGGCTGCTTGGCGCGTTCCTGCACGGTGCGCGGTGACGCGCCGAGGCCTTCGATGGCGACCAGCCGCTTGACGGTTTCCGGGTAGATGCCGGTATAGCGAATCGCGATGTTGCCGCCCAACGAGTGGGCGATGATGGTGACCGGCGCCAACTGTTGCTGATGGATCAGCTGCGCGAGGTCGTAGACGTAGTTGTCCATGCGATAGCTGCCTTCGCTCGACCACTGGCTGTCGCCATGGCCGCGCAGATCGGGCGCGATGATATGCCAGCGATCGCGCAGGCGTTCCGCCAGCCAGTCCCAGTTACGACAGTGATCGCGTCCGCCGTGCACCATCAGCAGCGGCGGCGCGCTGGGGTTGCCCCAGTCCACGTAGTGCAGGCGCAGGCGCTGCGAGAAGAAGGTGTGGGAAGTCGGGCCGGAACTCATGACGCTCATAGCTTATTCGCCAAACGGAAAACCTTGTGGGTCGCACTTTGCTGCGACATGGGAACGGGCGCGCGGCACGACCACGAACTCAGCGCGCGACGTAACCGCCATCCACCGCCATCGCGTGGCCGTGGATGAACGACGCCGCCGGCGAGCACAGCCACAGCACCGCCGCCGCCACTTCCTCGGGCTTGCCGAGGCGGCCGGTGGCGTGCTTGGCAATCATGATGCCGCGGATGGTTTCGTCGTCCTGGGCCGAGGCCGCCATCGGCGTCTCGATTACGCCCGGGCATACCGCGTTGACGCGGATGTTGCGCTTGGCGTATTCGAGCGCCGCCGAGCGCGTGAGGCCGATCACCGCGTGCTTGGTGGCGGAATAGGCGGCCGCGAACTTCCAGCCGACCAGGCCCGCCACCGACGCGGTGTTGACGATGGCGCCGCCGCCACGCGGCAGCATTTCCTGGATCTCGCGACGCATGCACAGGAACACGCCGCTCAGGTTGACGCCCACCACGCGCTGGAATTCTTCATCGCTGGTGTCGGCCAGCATGGCATTGTCGCCAGCCACGCCGGCGTTGTTGAACGCGCAGTCGATGCGCCCGAAATCCTTGATGACGCGGTCGAAGCTCGCGTTGACCTCGTCGGCGAGCGCGACATTGGTCGGGTAGTAGCGTGCTTCACCGCCGTTGGCGGCGATCGCCGCGAGCACGTCCTGGCCACGTTCGGCGCCGAGATCCATGATGGCGATGCGCGCGCCTTCCGCCGCCATCGCCAGCGCCGTGGCGCGGCCGATGCCGCTCGCGCCGCCGGTGATAACCGCTACCTTGTCTTTGAGTATGCCTGCCACTGTCGCGCTCCCCGCTGGCTTGAATTCGAATCGAGCGCGAGACCATATCGGGATGACCGGCGCGCCGCAACGTCACGACGGGTAAGGACGCCAGCAATCGCACGCGCAAACGACAACGCCGGCGATATGCCGGCGTTGCTTGAAACAACAGATTGGGCCGCACCTCTTGAGTGCGGCACGTGGGCCCCCACCCTAGTTTTCGATGCCGCCTATCGGCTCGGTGACGACATCGAAGATGCCGACCGTGCCTTTCACGGCGCCGCCCAGCAACTGGATGCCGCCCTTGATGCCGCCGCGCACCGCGCCGCTGATGACGCCGAGGGGACCGTAGCTCTGGTATTCATCGCGCACCTGGTGGGCGATGGTGACCGGCGTGGTGATGGTGTCGGTGGCGGCACGCTTGAGCAGCGCCACGTCGCGCTCCGGGCCGACGATGTAGCGCTCGCCCGGCAAGACGTGGGTGGAGTCGTGCGGTTTGCCGAGATCGGTCAGCGGCGCGGCCGACACCATCGACGCTGTGAAACTCGCCGCACTCACGGCCGAGATGAGGGTCAGGGTGCGAAGGTTCATACCGGGCTCCTTCTTGTTTGATGCCTTCGATTATGCGCCGCACGGCCTCGCCCTGCCAGTATTTTTATCAGCAAGAATCAACGCTTGGGAGACGCTGCTCGCGCGATTGGTAAGATAACGGCAGCGGCGGGTGCGGCTTGAGGACGAGCCAGGTCCGGCGCTCAGATCACCTCCAGCTCCTCGGTGATCAGCGACACCGTACGCTCCATATCCACGAACTTGAGTTCGTCGGCGCGTACCACCTCAAGATATCGTGGTTCGGTGAAAGCGGCGTTGACCGCCGCGACGTCGTCGAACCACAGTTCGGCGACCCCGTCGTAGCCGCTCGCGGCCAGGAACGGCGTGTCCTTGTCAGCCAGGTGACACTGCACGTAGCGGCGCACGTGACGCGTGAATTCCGGCACGCTCTTGATCACCGCCGCGTGCTGGTTGCGCCAGTAGCGATCAAATTCCTGGTGGCTCATGCCGGCCTTGCGCACTGCGCACACGATCATCTTCACCATTTGTCCATCCTCGTTTTCTATGCTGGCGTGGCCTGGCCTCATCCGGCACGACGCGCGCAGGCCATTCATGGATACTGCATGCTTCGAGGCCCTCCGCAGGAACACACGCCGTGCACCCGCGGTCTGCCCTCAATCGGGAGAATAAACGAGTCCGCATGAAATTCACTCGGAACCGCGCGGCCCTGGTCATGGGCCTCGTCGCGCTGCTGGCGGTGGGTGCCACCTTGCTGCTGAAGTCTCCATTCGAGGGCGCCGACGCGGCGCCGTCCACGGCTGTCGCCGCCACCCCCGCGCGACGCCTGGCGGTGAGCGTCGCGCCCAGCCGTCGTGGCGATGTCGACATCATCGTCACCGCGCTCGGCACCGTCACCGCGCGCGACACGGTGACGGTGCACAGCCGCGTGGACGGACAACTGTTGCGCGTGCATTTTCGCGAAGGGCAGGAGGTCAAGGCCGGTGATCTGCTGGCGGAGATCGACCCGCGCCCCTTCCAGATCGCGCTGGCCCAGGCCGAGGGGCAGCTGGCGCGCGACAGCGCGCTGCTCGACAACGCGCGCCTCGATGTCGCGCGCTACCGCGAACTGCTGAAACAGGATTCGATCGCCAGCCAGCAGGTCGATGCGCAGGTCGCGCTGGTGCATCAATACGAGGGCGTGGTGCAGGCCGACCGCGCGGCCGTCGACAACGCGCGTCTCGAGCTCGACTACTCGCGCATCAGCGCGCCGCTGGCCGGGCGCATCGGACTGCGCCTGGTCGATGCCGGCAACATGGTGCGCGCCAGCGACAGCACGGGACTGGCCGTCATCACCGCCACCCGTCCCATCAGCGTGGTGTTCGCCGTGCCTTCCGATGAACTGCCGGCCATTCGTGCGCGCTTGCGCGCCGGCGCCGTGTTGAACGTCGAGGCGCTCGATCGCGATGGCGCGCGACAATTGGCCAGCGGCCGTCTCGCCAGTCTCGACAACCAGATCGACACCACCACCGCCAGCCTCAAGCTCAAGGCGGAATTCGCCAATGACGACGACGCCTTGTTCCCCAACCAGTTCGTCAACGTCGCGCTGCATGTCGAGACGCGCCAGGGCGTGGTACTGCTGCCGAGCGCCGCCGTGCAGCGCGGCCAGGGCGGCGCTTTCGTCTACGTGGTCGACGAGGAAGGACTGGCGCGCCGCCGCCCGATAGTGACCGGCGCCGCGATGGGCGACGAGGTGGTGGCCGAGAGCGGCCTCGAGGCAGGCGAAGCGCTGGTGGTGGAAGGTGTCGACAAGCTGCGTGACGGCATCGCCGTCGCCGCCACGCCCATGCAGGTGGCACGCGCCACCCGTAACGAGGAAGCCGCAGCCAAAGCGCCGTGAATCCTTCGCGTCCCTTCATCCTGCGGCCGGTCGCCACATCGCTGGTGATGGTCGGCATCCTGCTGGCCGGGCTCATCGGCTATCGCCTGCTGCCGAGCGCGGCGCTGCCCGAGGTCGACTACCCGACCATCCAGGTCACGACGCTCTATCCCGGCGCGAGTCCCGAGGTCATGATCTCGACGGTCACCGCGCCGCTGGAACGCCAGTTCGGCCAGATGCCGGGCCTGAAGCAGATGCTGTCGACGAGTTCGGCCGGCGCTTCGGTGGTGACGCTGACCTTCACCCTCAACCTCGCCCTCGATGTCGCCGAGCAACAGGTGCAGGCGGCCATCAATGCCGCCACCAGCTTCCTGCCCGATGACCTGCCCATGCCGCCGGTCTACAACAAGGTCAATCCCGCCGACGCGCCGATCCTGACACTTGCCATCACCGCCGAGGGCATGCCCTTGCCCAAGGTGCACGAGGTCATCGATACACGCCTGGTGCCCAAGCTCGCGCAGGTCTCGGGCGTCGGCATGGTGAGCCTGGCCGGCGGCCAGAAGCCGGCGGTGCGCGTGCAATTGAATCCGCGCGCCTTGGCCGCCCATGGCCTCAATCTCAACGACGTGCGCACCGCCATCGTCGATGCCAACGTCAACACGCCCAAGGGCAGCGTCGATGGCCCCCTGCGCGCCGCGACCCTGAACGCCAACGATCAGCTGCGCAGCGCCGAGGAGTACCGCAAGCTGGTATTGAGCTATCGCGATGGCGCTGCGCTGCGCCTGCAAGACGTGGCGAGTGTCAGCGACGGCGCCGAGAACGCCGAGCTCGCGGCCTGGGCCAATGGCGCCGAGGCCCTGATCGTGAACGTGCAGCGCCAGCCCGGCGCCAATGTCATCGCCACGGTCGACCGCATCCGGGCCTTGTTGCCGCAGCTTGCCGCCAGCCTGCCGGCCGCCATCAAGCTCGAGGTGTTGTCCGACCGCACGCTCACCATTCGCGCCTCGATCGACAGCGTGCGCCACGAACTGCTGCTGTCCATCGCGCTGGTGGTGGGCGTGATCTTCCTGTTCCTGCGCAGCGCACCGGCCACGCTCATTCCAAGCATCGCCATTCCACTGTCGCTGATCGGCACCTTCGCCGGCATGTACCTGGCCGGCTTCAGCATCAACAACCTGACCCTGATGGCGCTGACCATCGCCACCGGCTTCGTGGTCGACGATGCCATCGTCGTCATCGAGAACATCGCGCGTCATGTCGAGGCCGGCGAATCGCCGCTGGAAGCCGCGCTGCACGGCGCCGGCGAGATCGGCTTCACCATCATCTCGCTGACCTTGAGCCTGCTGGCGGTGCTGATCCCCCTGCTGTTCATGCAGGACGTGGTCGGGCGATTGTTCTTCGAATTCGCCGCGACACTGGGCATGGCCATCCTGATCTCGGCGTTCCTGGCCCTGACCCTGGTGCCGGCCCTGTGCGCGCGTTTCCTGCGCGCACGGACCGACGGACACGCGCGGCATGACGGCGCGTTCGCGCGTCTCACCGCGGGCTACGGCCGCGCCTTGCACGGCGTGCTCGATCATTCCGTCGTCACCTTGCTGGTGGCGGTCGCCACGCTGGCGGTGACGGTGCTGCTCTACCTGGCGGTACCGAAGGGTTTCTTTCCCATCCAGGACACCGGCCTGCTGCAGGCCACCACCCAGGCGCCGGCCTCCATTTCGTTTGCGGCGATGGCCGAACGTAGCCAGGCCGTGAGCCGCATCGTGCTGGCCGACGCGGCGGTGGCGAGCGTGTCGTCGCTGGTCGGCGTGGACGGCAACAACCCCACGCTCAACAGCGGGCGCATGCTCATCAATCTCAAGCCGCGCGCCGAGCGGGCCGAGGATGCCCTGACCGTCATGCATCGCCTCGACGCGGCGCTGCTTGCCGCGCCCGGCATCGAAGTCTATTTGCAGCCGGTGCAGGATCTGACCATCGAGACGCGGGTGTCACGCACCCAGTATCAATTCAGCCTGCGCGCCGGCAGCTTCGACGAGTTGTCGCAGTGGGTGCCGCCGCTGCTCGAGCGCCTGCGCGCGCGACCGGAACTGGCCGACGTGGCGAGTGACCTGGTGGACGACGGCCTCATCGCCCACCTCGCCATCGATCGCGACACCGCCAGTCGTCTCGGCATCAGCTCGGCGGACATCGACAACGCGTTGTACAACGCCTTCGGTCAACGCCTGGTGTCGACGGTCTTCACCCAAAACAACCTGTATCGCGTGGTGCTGGAAGTGGCGCCGCCCTGGCAGCAGGGCCTGGCGGCGCTCGAGCACGTGCACCTGGTCGGCAGCGACGGCCGCGCGGTGCCGCTGTCGTCGCTGGTGCGCATCGAGGAACGGCAGGGTTTGCTGGCCATCAATCACAGCGCGCAATTTCCGGCCGCGACCATTTCTTTCAATCTCGCGCCCGGCGTGGCGCTGGGCGCGGCGCTCGACGCCATCGACAGCGTCAAGCGCGAGCTTGCGCTGCCGGCCAGCATCGAAACTGAACTGGAAGGCGCGGCGCTGGCCTTCGACGCGTCGCTGTCCAGCACGCTGTTGTTGGTGCTGGCCGCGGTGGTGGTGATGTACATCGTGCTGGGCGTGCTCTACGAAAGCTACATCCACCCCATCACCATCCTTTCGACCTTGCCGTCGGCCGCGGTCGGTGCGCTGCTGGCCTTGATGGCGGCGCGCTCGGAGCTCGGCATCGTCGCCGTGATCGGCATCGTGCTGCTGATCGGCATCGTCAAGAAGAACGCCATCATGATGATCGACTTTGCGCTGGTGGCCGAGCGCGAACGCGGGCTCGCGCCGCGCGAGGCCATCCACCAAGCCTGCCTGCTGCGCCTGCGGCCGATACTCATGACCACCTTCGCCGCGCTGTTGGCGGCGCTGCCGCTGATGCTGAGCCAGGGCGTGGGCGCGGAGCTGCGCCAGCCGCTGGGCCTGACCATGGTTGGCGGGCTGCTCGTCAGCCAGCTTCTGACCTTGTTCACGACGCCGGTCATCTATCTCTGTTTCGCGCGCTACACCTCGCCGCGCGCGGTGGCGGAGGCGCGCGCATGAACTTCATTGCCTTGTTCATCGCGCGGCCGGTGGCGACCACCTTGCTCACCTTCGGCATCGCGGTGGCGGGCGTGCTGGCTTTCCTCAAGCTGCCGGTCGCGCCGCTGCCGCAGATCGATTTTCCCTCGATCATGGTGCAGGCCGCCTTGCCGGGCGCCAATCCCGAGACCATGGCTTCGACCGTGGCGGCGCCGCTGGAACGGACCTTGGGCCGCATCGCCGGCGTCACCGAGATGACGTCGTCCAGCGCGCTCGGCACCACCAACATCACCCTGCAGTTCGATCTCGAGCGCGACATCGAGGGCGCCGCCAATGACGTGCAGGCCGCCATCAACGCGGCGCGCGCGCTGCTGCCCAGCGGCCTGCCCAACAATCCGACCTATCGCAAGATCAACCCCGCCGATTCGCCGGTGATGGTGCTGGCCCTCACGTCCTCGGTGGTGACCCAGGGCCGCCTCTACGACATCGCCGCCAGCGTGCTCGCGCAGCGCATCTCGCAGGTCGAAGGCATCGGCCAGGTGACGGTCGGCGGCAGCGCCCTGCCGGCGGTGCGCGTGGCGATGAAGCCGGCCGCGCTCAATCATCTCGGTCTCGGCACCGCCGACGTGCGGCAGGCCATCACCGGCGCCAACGTCAACCTGCCCAAGGGCGCGCTGTCCGATGACGAGCGGCGCTGGCAGCTCGAAGCCGATACGCAACTCGAGCGCGCCGAAGACTACCGCAACGTGATCGTGAGCTATCGGCAGGGCGCGGCGGTGCGCCTCGGCGATGTCGCCGAAGTCGAAGACTCGGTGCAGGACCTGCGCAATGCCGGCTTCGCCGAGGGCCGCACCGCGGTGCTGTTGATCCTGAACCGTCAGCCGGGCGCCAACATCATCGAGGTGGTGGACAGCGTGCGCGAACTCTTGCCGCGACTGCGCACCATGATCGCGGCCGACGTCGATTTGTCGGTGGTGATGGACAGGACGCCGACCATCCGCGCCTCGCTCAACGAAGTCGAACACGCCCTGGCGCTGGCGACGGTGCTGGTGGTGACGGTGGTGTTCCTGTTCCTGCGCAATGGTCGCGCGGCCTTGATCCCGAGCGTGGCGGTGCCGGTGTCCCTGCTCGGCACGTTCGCGGTGATGCAGGTCGCGGGCTTCAGCCTCAACACCATCTCGCTCATGGCGCTGACGGTCGCGACCGGCTTCGTGGTGGACGACGCGGTGGTGGTGCTGGAAAACGTCGCGCGCCATATCGATGCCGGTGACAGCCCGCGCGACGCGGCGCTGAAGGGCGCGCGCGAAGTGGCATCGACGGTGATCTCGATGAGCGCCTCGCTGGTCGCGGTGTTCATTCCCATCCTCTTGATGGGCGGCCTGGTCGGGCGCCTGCTGCGCGAGTTCTCGGTGACGCTGGCGGCGGCGGTGCTGGTATCGCTGGTGATCTCGCTCACCACCACGCCGATGATGTGCGCGCGGCTGTTGCGCGCCCACGATGGCCGGCCGCAGGGCCGCTGCATGGCGGCGCTGGAGTGGCTGTTCGAACGAAGCCTCGATGGCTACCGGCGCAGCCTCGATTGGGCGCTGGCGCATCGCCGCCTGGTGCTGTTGAGCTTTTTCGCGACGGTGGCTTTCAACGTGCATCTCTACACCGCGGTGCCCAAGGGCTTCATGCCCGAGCAGGACACCGGCAAGGTGTTCGGCTCCCTGCAGGCCGACCAGGGCATTTCCTTCCAGGCCATGCGCGACAAGCTGACCACCATGCTGGATATCATCGGCCGCGACCCGGCAGTGGAAACTTCCATGGGTGTGGTCGGTGGGCAACGCGGCGGTGGGCTGGTGTTCGTGTCCTTGAAACCACTGGCGGCACGCGAGCACAGCGCCAGCGAAGTGATCGCGCGCCTGCGCCCGCAACTCGCCAAGGTGGCCGGCGCCACCCTGTATCTGCAGAGTGTGCAGGACGTGCGCGCCGGCGGTCGCGCCGGCAATGCGCAATACCAGTACACGCTGCGTGCGCAGAGCGTCGACGATTTGCGCGTGTGGGCGCCGCGCGTGCTGGAAGCGCTGCGCAAGCTGCCGGCGCTGGCCGATCTCAATTCCGATCAACAGGACCGCGCCGAGCAAGTGCAAGTGGTGGTCGACCGTGACGCCATCGCGCGCCTCGGCATCACGCAGCGCCAGATTGACGAAACGCTGAACGATCTCTACGGCCAACGCCTGGTGTCGACCATCTACACGCCCGGCAACCAGTACCGCGTGGTGCTGGAGGGCGAGCGTGCCGTCACCGCCAGCAGCGCGAGTCTCGAGCAATTGCATCTCGTGACCGCCAATGGCGACACCATCGCGCTGCGTGAAGTGGCGCGCGTCGAGTCGTCGCCGACCTCGCTCAACGTCAACCACCAGGGCCAGTTCGCCGCCACCACCTTCACCTTCAACCTGGCGCCGGGCGCGTCACTGTCCGATGCCACGCGCGACATCCACCAGGCGCTCGCCCGGCTTGCGCTGCCGGCCGGCATGGAGGCCTCGTTCCAAGGCACGGCCAAGGTGTTCCAGGATGCGCTCGCCAACCAGGTGCTGTTGATCATCGCGGCCCTGGTGAGCGTGTACATCGTGCTCGGCGTCCTCTACGAGAGCTACATCCATCCGCTCACGATCCTGTCGACCCTGCCGTCGGCCGGCGTCGGCGCGTTGCTGGCGCTGGAGCTGTATCACATGGATTTCAGCCTGATTGCCCTGATCGGCGTGATCCTGCTCATCGGTATCGTCAAGAAGAACGCCATCATGATGATCGACTTCGCGCAGGACGCACGCCATCAACGCGGCCTCGACGCTGAAGCGGCGATACGCGAAGCCTGCGTGCTGCGCTACCGGCCGATACTGATGACCACCGTCGCCGCCATGTTCGGCGCCCTGCCGTTGGCGCTGGGCGCGGGCGATGGCGCGGAATTGCGCCGGCCGCTGGGCGTGTCCATCGTCGGCGGACTGGCCTTGAGCCAGGTGCTGACGCTCTACACCACGCCCGTGATCTATCTTTACCTCGACCGGCTGGCGAACTGGCCGCAACGCGTGTTCGCGGCGCGCCGGGCGCGGAGCGCGCGGGCATGAGGCGCGCACGGCTGAGCTTGATGGCGCTGGCGACGCTGCTCGGCGCCTGCACCCTGGGACCCGATTACCAGCGCCCGACGCTCGCGACGCCGGCGGCCTACAAGGAAAGCGGCGCGTGGCAGCCGGCGCAGTCGAATCCGCCGCCGCCCGGCGAGTGGTGGCGCACCTATGCCGATGCGACGCTCGATGCACTCATCGAACGCGTGACGCTGGCCAATCAGTCGCTCGCCGCCGCCGAAGCCAGCCATCGCGCCGCGCAGGCGGCGGTCGCGACCGCGCACGCGGCGTGGCTGCCCAGCGTCGGTGCCGATGTGCAACTGACGCGCAGTCGCGGCGCGCAGAACAGCGGCAACGCCGTCACCGCCGGCGGCGGTTCCAGCGCGCGCACGCTGGCGCGGGTCGCCGGTTCGCTGAGTTGGGAACTCGACCTGTGGGGCCGCGTGCGGCGCAGCGTCGAACAGGCCAAGGCCAACGCCGCCGCCAGCGCCGCCGATCTCGCCGCCTTGCAGTTGAGCCTGCGCGGCTCGACGGTCAGCACCTATCTCGCGTTGCGCGTGGCGCAGGCCGAAAGGCGTCTGCTCGAAGACAATGTCCGCGCGCTGCGACGCGCGCTCGACATCACGCGCAACCGCTACCGCGTTGGCGTGGCGGCGCGCCTCGATGTGAGCCAGGCCGAAACCCAGCTCGCCAGCACCGAAGCCCAGGCGGTCGATGTCGGCGTGCGCCTTGCCACGCTTGAACATGCCTTGGCCAACCTGGTCGGGGTGGCGCCGGCCGCGTTCACGCTGGATGAGGGCACCGGCCCGCCGGCGGTGCCGGCCATCGCCGCGACGGTGCCGTCGACCCTGCTCGAACGCCGGCCCGACATCCTTGCCGCCGAAAGGCGCGTGGCGGCCGCCAATGCCGCCATCGGCATCGCCGAGGCGGCGTGGTTTCCGAGTTTGAGTCTCGGCGCCTCGGCCGGCTTTCAACACTCCAATCTCATCGACGTGATGTCGCTGCCCTATCACTTCTGGTCGGTCGGCCCGGCGCTGGCCGGCACCTTGTTCGATGGCGGCTTGCGCAAAGGCCAGAAGGCCGAGGCCGTGGCCACGTTCGAACAGGCCACCGCGCAATATCGCCAGACCGCGCTCGACGCCTTCGTCGAAGTGGAAGATCAGCTCGCGACCTTGCGCGTGCTGGCGGTCGAAGCCGAGGTGCAGGCACGCGCCGCCGCCAGTGCCGCCGAATCGCGGCAGCTCGCCGAAAATCAATACAAGGCCGGCACCGTCAGCTATCTCAACGTGGTAACGGCGCAGACCAACGCCCTCGAGGCCGCGCGCGGCGCGCTGGCGATCGAAGGCCGTCGCCTCGCGGCGAGCGCGGCCCTGATGCAGGCGTTGGGGGGTGGCGTGGCTCCATGAGGGGCAAAGCCTTGTGGGTCAGACTTCAGTCTGACATTCGAGTCGAAATACCAAGTTCAATGTCAGACTGAAGTCCGACCCACAAAAGCTTCGGTCTTGAATTCCAATCATCACCATGCTGTATTGCATCGAGCTTGACGCTGACTTGGGGGAGTGATGCGCATGGCCACCTCGACTTCCGATCTCTGCTATCTCACCGCCACCGAAGCACTGGCGGCTTTCAAGGACAGGAAGCTCTCGCCGGTGGAACTCATGCAGGCCGTGATTGCGCGCTGCGAGGCGGTCAATCCCAAGGTCAATGCCATCACCTACGATTTCTACGAGCGCGCCTTGAAGCAGGCGCGCGCGGCGGAGAAGGTCTACGCGGCGCGCAAGCCGCGACCGCGTGCGCTGGAAGGCGTGTCGGTCGCGATCAAGGATTTCCATCCGGTCAAAGGTGAAATCACCACTTTCGGTTCCAGGATCTTCGAACACAATCGGCCCGACTACACCGCCGCCACCGTCGAGCGTTTGTTCAAGGCCGGCGCCATCATGCATGCGCGCTCCACCACGCCGGAGTTCGCCTACTCGGGCAACACCCACAGCCCGCTGTGGGGGCAGACGCGCAATCCCTGGAATCTCGACTACGTGTCCGGCGGCTCCTCGGGCGGCGCCGGCGCGATGGTGGCGTCCGGCATGACCACGCTCGCCGACGGCACCGACGGCGGCGGTTCCATCCGTATTCCAGCCTCGGCCTGCGGCGTGGTCGGCTACAAGGCGCCTTTCGGTCGCAATCCCCTCGATCGCGATCATCCCCTCGAATCACTGCTGCATTACGGCCCCATCACGCGCAGCGTGGCCGACGCGGCCTTGATGCAGAACGTGATGTCCGGCCCGCATGCCGACGACCTGTGTTCGCTGCCCGACAAGCTCGTCATCCCCGAGTCCTTCGACGGGCTGAAGGGCTGGAAGGTCGCGCTGTCGATCGATCTCGGCTATGTGCAGGTCGACCCGGAAGTCGAGCGCAACACGCGCGCCGCCGCCGAGGTGTTTCGCAAGCTCGGCTGCACGGTCGAGGAAGTGGATCTCGGCTGGGACTGGGGCGTGCTCGACTGCTGGCTGACCTGGTGGGAAGGCCTCTTTGCCGGCGTCGCCGCGCAATACCTGCCGCGCTGGCGCTATGAAATGGATCCCTTCGTCGTCAACCTGCTCGACAAGGGCCGTGGCCACGACGGCATGCGCCTGTACCAGTGCAATCTCAAGCGTGGCGAGATGTGGCGCAAGCTCGCGCCCATCGTCAACAAGTACGACGTGCTCTTGTGCCCGACCCTGGCGGTGCCGGCGGTCAAGACCGACCACGACGAATTCAGCAGCAGCTACACCATCAACGGCAAGCCGGTGAACGCCTACGTCGGCTGGATCATGACCCACGGCTTCAACCTCGTCAGCCAATGCCCGGCCATGAGCGTGCCTACCGGCTTCGGCAAATCCGGCGTGCCGACCGGCATGCAGATAGTCGCGCGGCCCTTCGACGACCTGCGGGTGTTTCGCGCCGCGAGCGCCTTCGAGCAGGCCAAGCCGTGGCGCAGGAAAAAGCCGGCGCTGTAGGCGCGGCGCTACTGCGGTAATTGGTGGTCGGGTAGACTGCGCCAACCCATCCACGGCCGCACATCCTTGTGCGCGGCGCGCCAGTTGCCCGAGGCTGCCCGCTCTCTTTCATGACTTACACCCGCGAATCCGAACAGGCCGCCGAGGCGCTGGAGATCCCGTTCCGCGAACTGTCGGACAGCGCGCTACGCGGTGTCATCGAAGCCTTCGTACTGCGCGAAGGCACTGATTACGGCGAGACCCACCATAGCCTGGAAGACAAGGTGCAACAGGTGTTGCGCCAGCTCGAACGCGGCGAAGCGCGCATCGTGTTCGATGCGAACACCGAGTCGGTGGATATCGTCGTCAGCGCCAGCCTGCGCCGGCGACCGGCGCGGCAGTGAGGCGCGCTTACTGCAGCGTGCCGGGCGAGGCCGACAAATCCACCGCCGGCGTGAACATGCCGCCGACGTCGATGTTGTCGAAGTGGTAGAGCAGGCCGCAGAAATCACAGCCCACTTCGACATGCCCACGTTCGGCGAGGATGCCGTCCAGCTCGGCGCGGCCGAGGCCGAGCAGCATGGCCTGCACCCGTTCGCGCGAGCAGGTGCAACGGAAGCCGACGGTCTGCGCTTCGAAACGGCGCAGGTCTTCCTGCCAGAACAAGCGCCGCAAGATGGTGTCGGCGTCGAGGCCGAGAAGTTCTTCGCGGCTCAACGAGCTGCCGAGATGGGCGATGCGATTGAAGTCTTCGTCGAGACCGATCCTGTCTTCGTCGCGCTCGTCGCCGAGATTGGCGGCGCCACCGCGCGGCATGCGTTGCAACAGCAGGCCGGCGGCGATGTCGTCATTGGCGGCCAGCACCAGGCGCGTGTCGAGCTGCTCGGATTGCAGCATGTAATGTTCCAGCACTTCGGCGATGGCGTGCAGCGGCTGGCCCTCGTCGCCGTACAGCGGCACGATGCCTTGGTAGGGCAGGGTGCCGGTCGGCCGGTCGCGCGCATCGAGCGTGATGGCGCAGCGCCCGCCGTGGTCCACCAGTTGCGCCAGGTCGGCATCGTCGGCCACTTCGCCCGTCACCTGCGCGGTGGCGCGAAAGGTGAGGTCCGCATTGATTTCGGCGACCGCCAGCTTGAGCGCGCCCAGGCCGTGCAGCTGCAGGATCAAGGCGCCGTCGAACTTGATGTTGGAATGCATGAGCAGCCCGGCGGCCGCCATCTCGCCCAGCAGCGCGCGCACCGGCGCGGGATAGCCGCCGCTCACCTGGCGTCGCGTCAGCGCTTCGCGCCACGCGTGGGTGACGCGCACCAGCGCGCCGCGCACCGGCAGGCCTTCGAACAGGAAACGATGTAACAGACCGGACTGCACGCTGACTCCGCGACACGAAGGGATCAGCGCGGATTATTGATGCTGGCGCACGGGCGGTCCAGCGCCGCGCCGCGAGCGTGTACATTAAGGGCACGCCTTGACACACGCGGGAGCACGGTCTTGAACACCATCAGCGAATTCACCTTCATCCAGTACGAGACGCCCGAGGATGGCATTGCGCGCATCTGGCTCAACCGGCCGGAAACCGCCAACGCGCAGGACACCCGCTTCCTCTACGAATTGAACGCGGCTTTCGACCAGGCTGCCCACGACGAGGACATACGCGTCATCATTCTCGCCGCGCGCGGCAAGCATTTCTCGTCCGGCCATGATCTCGGCGAGAAGAACTGGCACGCCGCCATGCACGATTACCCGACCGTCGGCACCATGTGTGGCTTCACCTGCGCCGGCGCCGAGGCGCAGATGGCGCGCGAGGAAGAGATCTACATCGGTTTCAGCGAGCGCTGGCGCAATATCCCCAAGCCCACCATCGCCGCCGTGCAGGGCAAGTGCATCGCCGGCGGCTTGATGCTGGCGTGGCCCTGCGATCTCATCATTGCCAGTGACGATGCCAGCTTCACCGACCCGACCGTGAGTTTCGGCGTCGGCGGCGTCGAGTTCTTCAACCACCTGTGGGAAGTCGGTGCGCGCAAGGCCAAGGAAATGCTGTTCACGTCCGACGCCTTGAGCGCCGAGGACGCGCTGCGGCTCGGCATGGTCAATCAAATCGTGCCGCGCGCCGAACTCGAGGAAGCGGCGCTGGTGATGGCGCGCAAGTGCGCGGCCAAGTCGCGCTTCGCGCTGAAGATGGCGAAGAAGGCCATCAACGGCGCGCAGGATGCGCAGGGCCGCGATGTCGCCATGCAGAACGCCTTCCATCTGCACCAGCTCGCCCACACCCACTGGCTGAAACTCTACGATTTCCTGATGGACCCGAGCGGCCTGCCGGAAGCGACGCGCCGCGCGCTGGGCATCAAGAGCGGCGACGGCAACTGAGGCCAAGCCCATGCATTGTCTGGCGAGCTTGAGCGCGGACCAACGTGCCTTTCGCGACGAGGTGCGCGCCTTCCTCGCCGCCGAACTCGAGCCGGCGCTGGTCGCGGCCGACGATGACCAGCGCAGCTTCGTGGCCCATCACGCACGCGGCAACCGCTGGATAGACCGGCTGCGGCCACGGCGTTGGCACGCGCCGCTGTGGCCGCGCGAGCACGGCGGCGCAGGTCTCGCGCCGATCGAGAACTACATCCTGCAATACGAACAGGGCCTGGCCGGCGCGCCGGCGCCGCCGCCCATGGGCCTGGCCTATGTCGGGCCGACGCTCATACGCTACGGCACGCCCGCCCAGCAGGCGCGTTTCCTGCCGCCGCTGCTCGATGGCCGCGACCATTGGTGCCAGGGCTTTTCCGAGCCCGGCGCGGGCTCGGATCTCGCGCGCGTCGCGACCTTCGCTGAACGGCGCGGCAGTGGCTATGTCATCACCGGCTCGAAGATCTGGACCACCGATGCCCATCATGCCAACAAGATTTTTCTCTTGTTGCGCACGCGCCGCGACGACTCGCGCGATGCCATGAGCTTCTTCCTGGTCGACATGAAGACCGCCGGCGTCAGCGTGCGGCCGATCCGCATGTTGACCGGCGATCATGAATTCAACCAGGTGTTTTTCGACGAGGTCGAGGTGGGCGAAGAGGATCGCCTGGGCGACGAAGGCCAGGGCTGGGCGATCGCGCGCTTCCTGCTCGAGATCGAACGCGGCTCGTTCGTGTTCAGCGGCCGCCTGCGCCGACGCTTGCGCCGCATCGAGGCGCGTGCACGGGCGGCGCACTGTGATGCGGTGACGGATGCGCGCCTCGCGCGTCTCGCGCGCGATCTCTTGGCCTACGAGCACACCGAGCTCAGGCTCGGCAGTCTGAATCTCGGCGGCGCGATGCAGGGCGCCGCCGCCAATCTCATCAAGATCGAATGGACCGAGCTGCTGCAACGCATGGATGAACTCGACATGGAGCTGGCCGGCGCCGCCGCCCTGCACGCCGACCACAGCGTGCTGGAAGCAGGCGAGATCGGCATGCCGGGTGCGCTGGCCAGCTATTTCAACAATCTCGCCGCCACCATCTACGGCGGCTCCAACGAAGTGCAGCGCAATCTCGTGTTTCGCGAAATGCGCCGCGCGTGGGGCTGAGCCATGACCCACGCGAGTTACGCGCCGTCGGAAGAACGCCTGGCCCTCGCCGACAGCGCCGCGCGTCTGGCGCGCGAGCGCTACGAGACCAACGAAGCGCGGCCTTTCGATGCGACGCTGTGGCGCGACTTCGCCGAGCTCGGCTGGTTGGCGGCGCCCTTGTCGGATACGAGCGGTGGCCTCGCCCTGCCGTGGTCGACAGTGAGCGCGGTGGTGGAAACGCTGGCGCCGGCGGTGCCCGCCGAACCGCTGTCCGCGCAGTGGGCCGAAGTGGCTTACGTGCTGGACGCGGCGCGCCCCGCTGCGCGACGCGACCAGGCACTGGCCGCGTGGCGCGCCGGCTCTCGGCTGCTGGCGCTCGCCCACGCCGAGCATTACGCGACGCCGTGGCATACGGCGACCCTCGACACGCGCTGTCGCCGCGTGGCCGACGGCCATGTCATCAAAGGACACAAGACACGGGCATTGGACGCCGGCATCGCGCACAGCCTCTTGGTGTCGGCCACGGACGACGACGGGCAGACGGCGCTGTTCATCATCGATGCGTCACGGCCCGGCCTGCGCCTGACCGCACGCGACAGCATCGATGGCCGCGGCCACCGTGACGTCACGCTCGAGGATGTGCGCGTCGATGCCGATGCGCGCCTGGGCTTTGCCCGTGACGTGGCGAGTGTGCTTGCCGACAGTGCGTGGCTGCACGCGCTGCTGCTCAGCGCCGAAGCGGTGGGCGTGCTGCGCGCGATGCTGAAGTCCAGTCACGAGTACCTTGTGCAGCGGACCCAGTTCGGTCGGCCGCTCATCGAGATGCAGGTGCTGCAACATCGCTTGGTCGACATGCTGCTGACGCTCACGCGTCTCGAATCGCTGCTCGATGTCGCGCGCTCGCGCTGCGACGAACTCGGACCGCGCCAGGCGGCGCCCTTCATTGCCGCGGCCAAGGCCGCCTGCGGCGACGAGGGGCGGGCGCTGGCGCGCCAGGCGGTGCAATTGCACGGCGCCATCGGCCTGACCGCCGAGCTTGCCCTCGGACGCCAGCTGCGGCGCCTGACCGCGCTCGACCGGCTCGGCGGTACCAGCGCCGAGCACGCTTGCTACTGGGCCGCCGATCGCGGCGCCGCCGACGGCGCGACATGACCTCGCGCGTCATTGAGTGGGCGGCCCCCCGGCCCCCGGGGGGGGGGGCCGCCCCCCCGCGCGCCCCCCCCCCCCCCGGCGCCCCCCCCCCCCCCCGCCCCCCCCGCCCCCCCCCCCCCCCGCGCCCATCGGCCCCCCCCCCCCCCCGGCCCGCCCCGCCCCCCGCGCCCCCGGGCCGCGGGCCCGGGGGCCCCGCCCCCCCCCCGCCGGGGGCGCGGCCCGGGGGCCCCCCCCCGGGCCCCCCGCGGGGCCCCGGGGGCGGCGCCGCCCCGCCGGCCCCCCCGGGGGCGGGCGGGGCCCGCCCCCCCCCGCGGGGGGCGCGCCCGCCCCCCCCCGGGGGCGCCCCCGGGGGGGGGGCCGCCCCGCGGCGCCGGCCCCCCCGCCGGCGCCCCCCCCCCGGCCCCGCCCGCCGGCCCCCGGGGCCGGGGCGGGGGGGGCCGGGGGGGGGGGCCCCGGGGCGGCCCCCCCCGGGGCCGGCCCGGCCGGGGGCCCCCGCCGCCCCGGGGGGCCCGCCCCCGCCGCCGCGCGCGCCCGGGGGCCCTGCCCCCGCCCCCCCCCGCCCCCCGCGCCGCCCCCCCCGCGCCGCCCCCGGCCCGCCCCGCCCCCCCCCGCGCGCGCCCCGCCCCCCCCGCCGGGGCCGCCGCCGCCCCCGCCCTGTTTGCCCCCCCGCCCCCCCCGCCCCCCCCCCCCCCGGCCGGCGCCCCCCCCCCCCCGCCCGCCCGCCGCCCGCCCCCCCCCCCCCCTGATCTTGCGGCAGCACGAGCCGTACAGCGCCTTCGCTTGCGACCGTTACTGGAACCTGGTGATGGCCAATGACGCCTACCTGGCCTTCCTGCGATATACCGTCGGTGCGCGCGCGGCGGGGCTCTCACCCTACGAGGTGTTGGCCGCGCCGCGCTTGAACGTGCTGCATCTCATTTTCGAGGACGGGCCGCTGCGCAAGGTCATCGTCAACTGGCAGGAAGTGGCCAAGACCCTGCTCGGCGCCGCGCACAACGCGCGCAACGCGCGCATGTTCAGCACCATGACCACGCTGTCCGGCCCGCAGGACATCACCTTGCAGGACTTGCACATCGAGGCTTTCTATCCCGCCGATGCCGAGACCGCGGCGCTGATTTTTTACCAGGCCTGAGCGGCTATACTCCAGCGTCCATGCCGCGCCGGCATTGCGTCCGCGTCGCGCATGTCTTTGGTCCCCATTCAAGGAGCTTCGCCATGCGATATTCGAACTTTACTCGCGCGGGCCTGATTGCCGGCGCGCTCGCCATCAGTGGTCTCGCCCAGGCGGCCGACGAGGCGCCCCACGGCATGACCGGCTGCCTGCGCCAGGGCGCCGCCGCCGGCACCTACGAATTGACCGATCTCGGCCTGGCCGACGGCCCGAAAAGCGTGTCCATCGCCGCCTCCAGCGTCGACCTGGCCGGTCACGTCGGCCACAAGGT
This sequence comes from Pseudomonadota bacterium, assembly GCA_016719885.1. Lineage (NCBI taxonomy): Bacteria > Pseudomonadati > Pseudomonadota > Pseudomonadota bacterium. The sequence continues at coordinate 391,328 of JADJYF010000005.1, forward strand.
CGAGTTGACCGGCACCACCGTCAAGGGCGCCGACGCGGCCGTGCATACCATGAGCATCAGCGCCATGAAGCACCTCGCGGCCACCTGCCCGTAACAGCGGGTCACGCGGCGCGGCGCCCGTCGCGGCGCCGCGCCCGACCGTTCACCGTATCGCTGCCAAGATCGCACCGTACCCAAGGATTCCGCATGCAGGTCAAAGACAAGATTGCCGTCATCACCGGCGCCGCGAGCGGCATAGGCGCGGCCCTGGCGCGACGATTTCACGCCGAGGGCGCCAAGGCGGTGGCGGTGGCCGACCTGCAGGTCGACGCCTTGCGGCAGGTGGCGGCGGACATCGGCGGCCTGGCGGTGCCATGCAATGTCGCCAAGGAAAGCGAGATCCAGAACCTCGTCGCGCGCGTCGAAGCCGAACTCGGTCCCATCGACATCTTCGTCTCCAATGCCGGCATTGCACGGCTCGGCGATGAAGACGTGCCGAACGAGGAGTGGCAGCTGAACTGGGATATCCACGTCATGGCGCATGTCTACGCGGTGCGCGCGGTGGCGCCGAAGATGGTGGCGCGCGGCGGCGGCTATCTCATCCACACCGCGTCGGCGGCGGGCCTGTTGAGCCATATCCAGTCGGCCACCTATTCGACCACCAAGCATGCGGCGGTGGCCTTCGCCGAATGGGTGTCGATCAAGTATCGCGACCAAGGCATACGCGTGTCGGTGCTGGCGCCGCAGGCGGTGCGCACGCCCATGACCGACCGGCCCGACGGCGCCTCGGTGGCGAGCGTCGATGGCATGATCGAGCCCGAGCAGCTCGCCGACTGCGTGATCGAGACCATGGCCAAGGAAGAATTCCTGATGCTGCCGCACCCGGTGGTGCGTGATTACATGCAGCGCAAGGTCAGCAACATCGACCGCTGGCTGGAAGGCATGAATCGCTGGCGCGCGAAGAAGGGGCCGGCGCAGCGCAAGGTGAAGCAGGGACTTCAGTCTGACATTCACGAGTGCCTCTGGATCGAATGTCAGACTGAAGTCTGACCCACAATGAAGCCGAGATTGACCGCCTATCTCGGCTTCAACGCCTCCAGCGCCTGCCAATCCGGTATCGACTGGTAATTGACGCCCGCCGCCAGCACCTTCGGTGTTTCTTCGGGCGGCAGGAGGCGGATGGTGTTCAAGATCACCTGGGTCGCGCCGGCATCGAAATGCTGCTGCACGCGATCGCGGATCTGCGCTTCCGTACCGTACACCACCAGCGCGTCGATCAGGCGATCGCTGCCGCCGTGCTCGAGATCCTCGCGCGTGTAGCCGAGCCTGAGCCAGTTGTTGTAGTGGTTGGGCGTGACGAAATAGAACTCCAGCGCCTTGCGCGCGGCGGCGCGTGCGGCCTTGGCGTCGGTGGTCCAGATCACGTGCTGGGCGGTGCACAGCCACTTGTCGGGGCCGAGGATCTCGCGTGAGCGGCGGGTGTGTTCGGGCGGCGAGTTGAAGGGATGCGCGCCGGCGGTGCGCTCGCCCGACAGTTCGATCATCTTCCAGCCCATGGCGCCGATGACCATCTCCGGGTCGCTGCCACGCAGGTGCGCCTTGGCGCGCTCCATGTCGTCGAGATAGTTGCGCATGGTGGTGAGCGGCTTGCCGTATTCATGGCCATGGGCGCCGCTGACGATGGACGGGTGCGAGACGCCGAGACCCATCACGAAGCGGTCGCCATAGAAAGAGTGCAGGCTGCGGCCGCTCTGCACACAGGTCATGGGGTCGCGGCCATAGATGTTGGCGATGCCGCTCGCCACCGTGATGTTCTGCGTGTGGCTCAGCAGGAAGCCGCCGAGCGTGAAGCTCTCGTAGTAATACACTTCCGGGTACCAGATCGACTGGTAGCCCAGCGCCTCGATGCGCCGCGCGGCCTCCGCCAGTTCCGCACCTGAGAAATTATCCGGATAAAGAAATACGCCAACGCTGTTGTTGGTGATCGACATCGATTGTTCTCCTCTCGTGCGGGCCACGCATCGAACACGCGTCGCCCATCATCAAACTCAGGCGCGTGATGCGTAGAGCGCCTGTTCGTAACCGACCAGGGTGCCGAGCACCTTGGGATCGTTGGCCGGCAAGAGCTGCATCATCAGCACCGCCGTCAATTGGTTGGTCGGGTCTATCCAGTAGAAAGTGTTGTGCACGCCGGCCCAGGCCAGGCTGTTGGCGGCGCGACAGCCGGGAATGTCCTCGGTGTTGATGACGAAGGACAAGCCCCAGCGCGCTACCTGGCCCGGAAAGAGATCGGCCGACAAGGCCATGGCCGGGTTGTCGCTGACGAAGGGTGGCACGGCGATGTCGCCGATGGCGTTCTGGCCCATCAGTTTGACGGTTTCCGGCTTCAGCACCGTCGCGCCGTCCAGCGTGCCGCCGCCGAGAATCATGCGCGTGAAACGCAGGTAATCGGGACCGGTGGAATACAGACCGCCGCCGCCCATGTGGAAGTCGCCATCGGACGGGAACTCGAAGTCGAGTGGCGACAGCACGCCGTCGGGCGTGCGCGCCGCGGCTTGCACGAGGCGCGCCTTCATGTCGTCGCGCAGCACGAAACTGGTGTCGTTCATTTTCAGCGGCTTGAAGAAATGCCTGTCGAGATAGTCGGCGAGTTTCAGCCCGCTGACGATTTCGACGATGCGACCGGCCCAGTCGATGCCGATGCCGTATTCCCAGCGTTCGCCCGGATCGAACACCAACGGCGCCTTCAGGGAATCGTACTTGCAGGTGGCGATCGACGGCAGCTGGTGGTACTGCATGTAATTGCCGACCTGGGTATTGAACAGGTCGTAGGAATAGCCCGAGGTGTGGGTCAGGAGATGACGCAGCGTCACGTCGCGCTTCGGCGCGCGGGTCTCGGGTTTGCCGTTGGCATCGAAGCCTTCCAGCACGCGGGCCTCGCCAATCTCGGCGGCGATTTCCTTCATCGGCTGATCGAGCGCGATGCGCCCTTCCTCGACCAGTTTCATGGCCGCCGCCGACGTGATGGCCTTGGTCATGGAGGCGATGCGGAACACGGTGTCGAGCGCCATCGCGCCGCTATCGGTCGGGCCGCGCTGGCCGAAGGCGCCGCTGTAGATGATGCCCTTGGCATCGGCGGCGAGGGCGACCACGCCCGGCACCGCGCCGCTCGCCACGGCCTTGGACAAATGCTCATCGAGTCTCGTGCTCACGGTGCTTCTCCTCACGGCTGGCCCATTGAATGTCGCGCTTCGATTATACGGCCGGGTTTTCGATTGTCAGGCGCATGATCGGCGCGCCCGACCCACCGGATGGTGTGTGTCGCGCACCGGCATTTGATGACGCGCGGCCGTGCCACGCATAATCGACGGCGCTGCCCCATTTGCCCGAGGTTGTGCCATGTCCGCCGCGTCACCCGTTCGCAAGATGCTGTCCGGCATCAAGGTGCTCGACTTCACCCAGTACCTGGCCGGCCCGGCCGCGACCCGTCTGCTGGCCGAGTTCGGCGCCGACATCATCAAGATTGAACGCGCGCCGGGCGGCGATCATGGTCGACGTATTCATTTCGTGGCGCCCGGCGTCAGCGCGTTCTTTCTCGCCGCCTGCGCCGGCAAGAAATCCCTGGCGGTGGATTTCGCCAAGCCGGAGGTGCGCAAGCTGGTGCACGAACTGGTGCGCGACGCCGACGTCGTGATCGAAAACTACAGCCCGGGCGTGATGGCGAAATACGGTTTTGATTACGAGACCTTGAAGGCCATCAATCCCAAGCTCGTGATGTGTTCCATTTCCGGCTTCGGCCAGGAGGGGCCCTACGCCAACTTCACCAGCTTCGACATCATCGCCCAGGCCCAGAGCGGCGTGATGGCCATGACCGGTGACCCCGACGGCCCGCCGCAATACGTCGGCAATTATTTCGGCGACCCCAATGCCGGCGTGCACGCGGCCTTCGCCATCGCCGCCGCGCTCTACCATCGCGCGCTGCACGGTGAAGGGCAGTACATCGACATCTCGCAGCTCGAAGCGCTGGTGTACATGGACTACATCAACATTCCGCTCGCGATGATGAGCGAAGGGCGCATGCAGCCCACGCGTTTCGGCGGCGACTTCTGGTCCATCTGTCCCTACGGCACTTACCGCTCCAAGGACGGTTACGTGGTGCTGGCGGTGCTGGAGCCGCAATGGCCGGCGCTGGTGCGCGCCATGGGCCGGCCCGATCTCGAAACCGATGAACGTTACGCGACCCAGGTGGCGCGCTGCGCGCGGCGCCCGGAAGTGCGCGCCATCGTCGAAGCCTGGCTGCAGAGTTTCGACAACGATGCCGCGGCGCTGGCGGCGCTGGCCGAAGCGCGCGTGCCGTCGGCGCCGATCCTCGACATCGTCGACGTGCCCAAGCATCCGCAGCACGCCGCGCGCGAAGTGTTCCAGGACCTGCCGCATCCCGTGCTCGGCCCGACGCCGGTGGCGCGCTCGCCGTTCCGGCTGTCGACCTTGGAGATGGCCATCCCGTTTCGCGCGCCTTACCTTGGCGAACACAACGAGGAGATCCTGGCGGGGCAGCTGGGCTACAGCGCCGAGCAGATTGCGGCGCTCTATGCCAGCGGCGCGATGGCGCAGGATGCCGAGGTCAGGGCGTTGCGCGAGGCGGGGAAGCTGTAGTCGCGAGGGCGTCAGACTGAAGTCCGACCAAATAAAGGCTCGAACCTCACAGGCGGGTCAGTCTCGCCCACGGCTTAGGTTTCTGTAGGTGCGATTTCAATCTGACATTACTCACGTGGGCGATGCCGCCTCACCCAAAATGGCACACGTAATCGACCGCCTCCGACACCTCGATATCGAAGCTGCTGTTGCCCGGCACGCTGAAGCTCTGGCCACCCGCATAGTCCTTCCACGCCGCATCACCCGCCAGGCGCACGCGGCAGCGGCCGCCCACGAGTTCCATCACTTCCGGTGCGCCGGTCGAGAAGGTAAGGGTGGCGGGCAGGATCACGCCCACGGATTTCCTGGTGCCGTCGGCCAACATCACGGTGTGGCTGACGCACTTGCCGTCGAAATAGACGTTGGCTTTCTTGATCACGCTGACATTGTCGAACTGGGACATGGGATTCTCGCTGCTGGATTGAACGCCGGCGGATTCTAACGCGAGTCGCGCATCCCGGCAGCCCGAGCGCGTGCACGAAGGCGGCGCTTGCGGCAGACTTCGACGCTGGTCCATGGCAGTTCAAGGGGAGCCATCATCATGCAAGTAGGCGTCATGCCGCTGTTCGGCGGAGAAACATCGGCACCGGATTACGTCGCGCGTATCGCGCGCGGCCTCGAAGAGCGCGGCTTCCATGCGGTGTGGGCGGTCGACCACATACTCATTCCCAAGGTCATCTCCTCCGCCTACCCCTATGCCAAGGACGGATCTTTTCCGGTCGACCCCAAGCTGCTCGGCCTCGAACCCTTCGGCCTGTTGTGTTTCATCGCCGCGCATACGACGCATCTCCGCCTCGCCACCGGCGTGGTGGTGCTGCCGCAGCGCAATCCGGCCCTGACCGCCAAGCAGGCGGCGGATCTCGACGTGCTGTCGGGCGGCCGTTTCGATTTCGGCATCGGGGTTGGCTGGCTGGCGGAAGAATTCGAAGCGCTGGGCGTGCCTTTCGAGCGACGCGGCGCGCGCTCGGACGATTACCTGCGCATGATGCAGAAGCTGTGGGCCGAGGGCACCGCCAGTTACGAGGGCGAGTTCTACACCCTGCCCGAGTGTTGGCAGTATCCGAAGTCGGTGCAGCGTCCCCATCCGCCGCTGTGGTTCGGCGGTGAGGGGCACGTGGCGCTGCGCCGCGTGGCGCGATTCGGCCATTGGTACGGCGTCGACGTGCTGCCCGAACAGGTGCCGGAAAAGCTCGCGATGTTGAAAGAGCATTGCGAGCGCGAAGGCCGCGACATCAAGGACGTGCAGATTGCCGTGTCGCCCTATGGCAATGCCTGCGATCGCGACATGTTGAAGCGCTACGAAGATGCCGGCGTGCACCAGGTGGTGGTGGCGGCCTTCGTGCCGGGCCAGGAGGCGATGGAGCGCGCCATCGATGATTACGCGCGCGCGCTGTTGTGAGTGACGCGCGCCGGGCCCGCAACGAGCGTCGCGCCGCCGCGCGGCGTGCGGGCGAAGAACGTGCCGCGCCGCCACCGGTCGATCCGGCCGTGGCGCTGCGCCGTCGCGTCAGCGGCCTGTTGTTGCGCGGCATGGTGTTGACCGTGCTCACCGCCAGCGGACTGCTGTTGACCTACGGCGCCTACAGCATGTCGGTGTATACCAAGGCTTCGCTGCCGATGCTCGGTCGCGCCATCATCGCCCACGCGGTGTTCGCGGCGGTCTACGCCATCTACGTGCGCACCGCCACGCGCTTCGTGCCGCTCTTGATCTCGGCGGTGGCCGGCAGCGTGCTGCTCGGTTACCTGTGGCGGATCGCGGCGTGAGCACGGCGTCATGATGGCGCGACTCTGGCAGATCCCCAACCTGCTGCTGCTCCTGGCGCTGGTCGCGCAGGTCGGCCTGTATCCGCTGCTGCAGGTGCAGGCCCACGGCAAGGCCGCACTGGCGGCCATCGACTGGCTGATCCTGGTGCTGGCGCTGCGCGCCGCGCGTTCCTCGGGCAGCGAATCGCGGCTCGGCTACGTGCTGCTGGTGCCGGCCATCGTGCTCAACGCGGTGGTGGCGTTCTGGCCCAATCATTTCGCCATCATCGCCAGCCTGCTCGCGCAGTGCGTGTTTCACACCTTTGTCATCGTGTGCCTGCTGCGCTACATCCTGTCCGATGACGACATGACGCTGGACGAACTGTTCGCGGCCGCGTCGCTGTACGTGTTGATGGCGTTTGCCTTCAGCTTCCTGCTTGCCACCGTCGAACAGCTCGCGCCCGGCTCGTTCTACATCAACCCCGCCAACAACCCCGATGGCTTGGTCGGCTGGTGGGACCTGGTCTATTTCAGCTTTACCTGTCTCACCAGCGTTGGCTTCGGCGAAATCACGCCGGTGTCGGACTACGCGCGTTCGGTGGTGATGATCGAGCAGATGAGCGGTGTGTTGTTCCTCGCCATCGTGATCTCGAGATTGATTTCGCTGCATGGCAGTCGGCAGCGGGGGGGCGATTCGAATCCATGAACTGTAGGTGCGAATGAATTCGCACCTACGGGACATTCGATAATCGCCACCGCCCGCGTCCAGCCCGCCGAGGCGCCGCGGATCTTGACCGGGAAGCAGCTCACCATGAAGCCGTCGCTCGGCAGCGCTTCGAGGTTGTGCAGCTTTTCGAGGTGGCAATAGCCGATGTCGCGGCCGGCCTTGTGGCCTTCCCATACGAGGTCGGTGTTGCCGCTGGACGAGACCTTGTCCTTGGTATGCACGAAGGGCGCGTCCCAGCTCCAGCCGTCGGTACCGGTCAGGCGTACGCCGCGTTCGAGCAGGTACAAGGTCGCTTCACGACCCATGCCGCAACCACTGGAAACATAGTCCGGCTGGCCGTAGCGCATGCCGGCGCGGGTGTTCACGACCACGATCTCGAGTGGTGCGAGGGTGTGGCCGATGCGGCGCAGCTCGGCCTCGACGTCGGCGGCGGTCGCCACGTAGCCGTCGGCAAAATGCCGGAAGTCGAGCTTCACGCCGGGTTGCAGGCACCAGTCCAGCGGTACTTCGTCGATGGTGATGGCGCGTTCGCCATGGTTCATGGTCGAGTGGAAATGCCAGGGCGCGTCGAGATGCGTGCCGTTGTGGGTCATGAGCTTGACCCACTCGATGGCCCAGCCTTCGCTATCCGGCAGCTGGCTTTCCTGCATGCCGGGGAAGAACTGCACGACGTCCTTGGCCGACTGGCGATGATCGACGTACTGGATCTCGGGCCCGTAACCGGGCGGGTCGGACAGCACGCCGTTTTCCAGCGGCATCGAGATGTCAATCAAAGTCCGCGCCATGCTTCGCCCCTCGTTGGAAATTGGTTTATGGATGTTCATGCCGCGCCGCTGTTGGCCGCTTCGATCATGGCGCGTACGCGCGCCGGTGACAGCGGGCTGGACATCACCTTCACGCCGAGCGGCCGCAGTGCGTCTTCCACCGCGCCCATCAGCACCGTCGAGGTGGCGATGCAGCCGTCTTCGCCGCCGCCCTTGGAGCCGACCTTGGTGCTGGTGGCGGGCGTCGTCAGGTGATGGATTTCGATGTCGGGCGCGGCCCACACCGTCGGCATGCCGTATTCCTTCAAGGTGCTGGCGCGCGGCCTGCCGTGTTCGTCGTAGTCGTAGACTTCGTAGAGCGTGCCGCCGAGCTGCTGCACCACGCCGCCCTTGATCTGGCCGGCCAGCACCAGCGGATTCAACACCACGCCGTGGTCGGCGACCATCCAGATCTTCAACACATCGACGCGGCCGGTCTCGACATCCACTTCCACCAGCGCGCCCTCGGCGCCGTTGGCATGGCCTGAATAGACCTGGATACGGCCGAGCGCGTCGGGCGTCCAGTTCACCTGCGGATGACGGTAGGTGCCGATGGCTTCCAGCAGCGGCGCATCGGCGCCGGCCAGCACCACGTCCGATCCCGGCTGCACGTAGCAGGCGTAGGCGAGCTCGGCAAAGCTCATGGACTTGCCACTGGCATCGTGGCGGAACACGCCGTTGTCGATGACGATGCCGCCGCGTTCCACGCCCATGAGGTTGGCGGCGCCGGTCAGCATGCGCGCGCGCAGCTTGTCGGCGGCATCGACGATGGCGCCGACCGCGAACATCGCGCCGCGACTCGAGAACGTGCCCGAGCCCCACGGCGTCGAGGTGGTATCGCCCCAGGCGATGGTGACGTCCTTGAACGGCGCGCCCAGCGCATCGGCCACCACCTGCGCATAGGAGGTCTCGATGCCCTGGCCGATGTTCTGCATGCCGGTCATGACCCGCACGCTGCCGTCGGACTGGATGCGCATCGCCACCGATTCGTAGTTCTGGAACGCGCTGCCGGGAAACGCGAAACCCGAGGGCTCGATGTAGGGCACCATGCAGATGCCAAGATGGCGGCCGGCCGCGAGCGCACGCGCCTGCTCGGCGCGCAAGGCCGGTACGTCCATCACCTCGGCGAGCTTTTCCAGCGCTTCACGGACCGAGCCCTGCTCGATGATCGGCCCGGTCACCACCTGGTGCGGATAGCGATGCAGCAGATTGCGCCGGCGGATGTCGAGCGGGCAGATTTCGAGACGTTCGGCGGCCTGGTCCAGCACGCGCTCCATGAGCATGTTGGCCAGATCCTTGCCGTAGCCGCGATAGGCGGAATAGGGCGCCTTGTTGGTCACCACGCAGCGGATATGGGTGCGATAGGTGTCGAGCCGGTAAGCGCCGGGCGCGTAGTTGCCGCCGTTCAAGGGCATGCCGAGACCGGCGGCGCGCTCCGCGCCATCGACGCCCATGTCGGCGAGGATGTCGGTCTCCATCGCCAGCAAGCTGCCGTCGCGCTTGAAGGCGGCGCGCGAGCGGGTGTGATAGTCGCGCGCCGCGGGGCCTGAGTGCATCCATTCGGAGCGCGACTCGAACCACATCACCGGCCGGCCCAGCACCATCGTCGCCAGCACCGGCAACAGTTCGCAATCGACCGAGAGCTTGGCGCCGAACGCGCCGCCGACGTCGTCGGCCAGCACCTGGATGCGGGTTTCGGGCAGGCCGAAGATCTTCGACACGTACATGCGCGTCTGATGCGGGATCTGGGTGGAGCTGCGCACCACCAGGGTCTCGTCGCCGACATCGAAGCTCGCGAACACCACGCGCGTTTCCATCGGCTGCGCGCCGAAGCGATGCGAGACGATGCGCTCGTCGACGACCAGGTCGGCGGCGGCGAACGCGGCATCGACGTCGCCGTGACTGAAGCGGTGTTCGATCTGCAGGTTGGTGCGCCACTCGGGATAGATGAGCGCGGCGCTGTCGGCACCGGCCGCCGCGGCCTGCTCTGCATCGACATTGACCGGCAGTTCTTCGTATTCCACCGCCACCGCGCGCGCCGCGTCCTCGGCCTGGTAGGCGGTGTCCGCCACCACCAGCGCCAGCGGCTCGCCGTAGAAGATGACCTTGTCGACCGCCATCGCGTAACGGTGCGGCAGATTGAGAGTCACCATGTCGATGGTGGCGACGATGGGATTCCAGTGCGATTGCGCTTCCGCGCCGGTCATGACCAGGTGCACGCCCGGCATGTCCTTGGCGCGCGCGGTATCGATGTGCTTGATGCGCGCATGGGCGCGTTCGGCGCGCACCGCCACCGCGTGCAGGGTGTGATTGTCGCCGTAGTTGTCGCAGTAACGCCCGCGCCCCGCCACCAGGCGACGGTCTTCGCGTCGCGCCAGCGGCTGGCCGGTCCAGCGTTCACCGCGCGCGAGTTCAGCTTCGGCGCGCGCGGCCGGCGCGGCGCGTCCGGCCGCGACTTTCACCGCCTGCAGAATATTCAGGTAGCCCGTGCAGCGGCAGATGTTGCCGGACAGGGCGTGACGGATGTCCTCGTCGCTGAACGGCTCGTGGCCGTGCTGCTTCAGAAAGGCATCGGCGCTCATCACCATGCCGGCCGTGCAATAGCCGCACTGCATGGCGTGGCAGCCGACGAAAGCCTGTTGCACGGGGCTCAAGTCGCGGCCGCGGCTCAAGGACTCGACGGTCGCGACGCGGCCGCCATCGGCGCCGACGGTAAGCACCAGGCAGGCTTTCACGGTGCGGCCGTTCAATTCCACCGTGCAGGCGCCGCAGGCGCCTTCCTCGCAGCCGATGCGCGTGCTCTTGACGCCGGCCGTGTCGCGCAGGAAGTCGACCAGCAGCAAACGCGGCTCGACACGCGCGGCAATCGAGCGGCCGTTGACCTCGATGACCACGCTGACGAGTTGGCTCTCGCTCATGGCGACGCCTCGCACAGCGCCAGCGCGCGTTTGACCAGGGTGACCGCGAGGCCGAGCTTGTACTCGTCCGATCCGTGATGATCGACTGGCGGCGCATGGCGACCGCGTACCAGGTTCTCGTGCAGGGCGTGGACGACATCGGCGCCATCGCCATCGACGATCGCGGCTTCCACTTCCGGCAGGCGCACCGGCATCGGATCGATGCCACCGACCGCGACGCGCGCGTGGCCAGCGCCGCGCACCACGCACACGTTGACCAGCGCGAGATCCTGGCGCTGCCGTGAGAATTCGAGGTAGGCGCCGCGTGCACCGCGCGGGTGCGGTAATTCGATGCTGGTGGCGAGGCGGCCATTCAAGGCATGGCTGCGAAAGCCGGTGAAGAAATCACCGAGCGCGATGCGGTCCACCGTTTCGCCATGGGACGGCGCGACCGCCGTCACCAGCGCGTCCGAGGCCAGCAGCGCCACCGCCATGTTGGCGCGCGGATCGGCCCAGCACACGTTGCCGAGCACGGTGCCGAGATTGCGCACCTGCACGTCGCCGAGGCTGTGCGCCGCCGCGTGCAGCCACGGCAGTTCATCGCACACGAAGGCATGTTCGAGCAACGCGGCATGGGTGACGCGCGCGCCGATGGTGACGGACTCGTGGTCGACGGTGATGGCATCGCTGAGTTCGGCGACGCCCGCCAGGTCGACGATCGCGCGCGGCGTGGCGGCGCGCAGGCGCATGGCCTGCAGCAGGCTCTGGCCACCCGCCAGCGGCACCGCGCCGGCCGCCAGGGCACGCAGCGCGTCGGCCAGGCTTGCCGGGCGCGAATAGGTGAATGCAGCGGGCCGCATGGTGATTTTCTCCCCTCGTGCGCGGCATCTTCGCGCCGGCGCTCCGTATTGAATCATTCCCAGGCGAAGCACACCATCGCGCACTCGGCTTGCCATGGCCCCCGGGGACTGGGCGATGATGTGAGGGTCAAAACCTGCCGGCGCCCGCCCCGTTTCGAATCATCCCCAGCGTGAAAGTTCTACTCGTCGAAGACTCCCCGATCCTGCGCGACAGTCTCGCCGAGCATCTGCGCGCCCAGGGTGCGTCGGTCGATGCGGCCGAAGATGGCGCGCAGGCGCTGGCCTACCTGGCGAGCTACAGCTACGACATCGTGATCCTCGATCTCATGCTGCCCAAGGTCGACGGTATGCGCGTGTTGCGTGACATGCGCGCGGCCGGTGCGACCTCGCGCGTGCTGGTGCTGTCGGCGCGTGACGAAATCGCCGATCGGGTGGAGGCCTTGAATCTCGGCGCCGACGATTACCTGGTCAAACCTTTTGCCCAGGCCGAACTCGAGTCGCGTTTGCAGGCCCTCATGCGCCGCAGCCTCGAGGCGCCGCAGCCGCAGCTGTCGGTGGCCGGGCTGCGCGTCGATCCGGCGCGACGGCTGGCCAGTGTCGATGGTCGGGCCCTGGCCCTGAGCCCCAAGGAATTCGCCCTGCTGGAGGCGCTGTTGCGACAGCGTGGCACGGTGCTGACCCGCGGCCGCCTGTTCGAACTCTTGTACGACAGTCGCAGCGAAGCGTCGGACAAGGTCATCGAAGTGCTGGTCAGCACCTTGCGCGCCAAGCTCGCGCAGGCGGGCGTGGCGGACGTGATCCAGACGCGCCGCGGTTTCGGCTATGTCATCGACTCGCCATGACCTCGATCGCGCGCCGCCTCAGCCTGTGGATGATGGTTGGCGGCGGCGCGCTGTTTGCCGCGCTGTTCGCCACGCTCGACCACTTGGTCGACAGCCAGCTGCATGAGCGCTTCGATGCCGCGCTGGTGGCGCGTGCCGGTGCGTTTGCCGACGTCATCGCGGCGCCCAAGGTGAGCGATCGCCAGGTCGCCGACAGCTGGCCCGAGTTTGCGCCGACGCGTCATGAAGATTTCTACCAGATGTGGGACGCCGCCGGCGCGGTGCTGGGGCGCGCCGCATCCAACCAGGGGCGCGATCTCGAGCGGCCATCGATGGCCGCCACCGCCACGCCCACGGTCTTCGACCTGATGCTGCCCGACGGCCATCGCGGCCGCGGCGTGTTGCTGGCGGTATGGCCGCGCGAAGTCGCCGCTACGCAGGCCTCGCCGTGGACGGTGGTGGTGGCCAGTGAACGCGAAGCACTGGATGCGCTCGAAGGGCGAATTCATGTGATCCTGAGCTACGGATTCGCCGGCGCCTTGCTGTTGATGCTGGCGCTGGCGTTGGCGGCGGTACGCGCCGGTTTGAAACCGCTGCGCGAATTCGGCGAGGACGCCGCGCGGCGCGCGCTGGCGCCGCGCGCCACCGTCCATACACCGCACCTGCCGACCGAACTCGTGCCTATCGGGCTATCCCTGGACCGCGCGTTCCAGGCGCTCGCCGACGCACTGGTGCGCGAACAACGCTTTGCGCGGGCCGTCGCCCATGAATTGCGCACGCCGCTCGCCGAGATGCAGCTCACGCTGGAACGTCTGACGGCCGAACAGGGCGCGCGCGATCCGCGGATCGATATGTTGGAGGACAGCCTGGCCGGCATGACGCGCACCGTCGACGGCCTCTTGGCCCTCGCGCGATACGAGGCCGGGCTCGCGGCGCCGGCCATCGAGCCGCTGGAACTGTGCGCGCTGGTGCGGCGACTGGTCGAAGAGCGCGCCGCGCGCAGTGCGGCACGCGCGCTTGCCGTGGAGTGCGCGCTGCCGGCCGAGGCCTGGGTGCAAAGCGATGCCGTGTTGCTTGAACGGGTGCTCAGCAACCTGCTCGGCAATGCCGTCGACCATGCGCCCCACGGCGCGCGCATCGTGGTGTCGGTGGAACTCGGCGCCGCCGAAGCCACGCTCGCCATCGTCAATCCCGCGCCCACGCTCGATGCAGAGGACGTCGAGCAACTCGGTGAGCGCTATTTCCGTCCCGACAGCGCGCCGCTAGACCGGCGTCACGTCGGCCTTGGCCTCGCGCTGTCGATAGCGATCGCCCGGCAACTGGGCATCGAGCTCGACTTCACGCTGCGCGACGGCCTGCTTAAGGTCAGGCTCACGGGACTGGCGCTGGTTTAAGGGTCTTAAGCGAATCCCAAGCTTGGGCGGCTAGTCTGCACGCCGTCATACCAGGGATCTCGCATCACCATGCTGCGTGCCAGCCTTTTTTCCATGTTGCTGATGACGGCCGGCATCGCCGCCGCCGGCGACAAGCCCATCGAACTTGGCGCCGAACAGGCGCGCCTGCTCGGCATCCGCACCGCATCCGCGAGCGCGGCCACCCACGTCAGTCACGATCACCTCATCGGCGATGTGCAGTTGCCGCTGGCCGGCAGCGCGGTGGTGGCATCGCCTTACGCGGGGCGCGTCTTGAACGTGTCGGCGGACGAAGGCGACAGCGTCAGCGCCGGCCAGGTTCTGGCCGTGATCGCGAGCCGCGATTACGCCGAGCAACGCGCGCGCTTGAAGAGCGCCGAGGCGGAGCTCGACTTGGCCAATCAACAGCTCGGCCGCGACGAGGCGCTGCTTGCCGCCGGCGTGATTGCCGCTGCCCGCGCCGAGGCCAGCCGCGCCGCGCGCACACGCGCCGTGGCGAGCGTCAACGCCCTGCGCGCGAGCTTTGACGGCGCGCCGCCCGACAGCGCGTCCAGCGGCAGCTACGCGCTCAAGGCGCCGGTCGCCGGTCGCGTCATTGAGCGCCATGTCTCGCCGGGCGCCGCGCTGGCGGAACTCGAAGTGGCATTCGTGCTGGCCGCCGACAGTGGCTGGCGCCTGGAAGTGGCGGTGCCGTTGGCGCTGACGTCGCAACTGGACGGCAAGGCGGTGCTGCGCGTCGGCGCCGTCGAAGCGCCGGTCGAAGGGCGCGGTTACCGCATCGACAGCGCCACCCAGACCGTGCACGTGCGCGGTCGGCTGCCGGCCGACAGCGGCCTGTTGCCCGGCCAACGCGTCACCGCGCAATTGTTGCTGCCGGCGCCGGCCAATGCGCTGGCGGTACCGCGCGGCGCCATTACGCGCGTCGCCGGCGAGAGCCGCGTATTCGTGCAGCGCGCGGGCGGTTACGAGCTGGTGCCAGTGACGGTGGTCGGCGACAGCGGCGCCGACAGCGTGGTGAGCGGCGCGCTCAGCGCCGGCGAGACGGTGGTGGTGAGCGGCGTCAGTGCGCTCAAGGCTTTGCTGGAAGAGTAATCATGCTCAAGCGCCTGGTTGAATTCTGTCTCAGTCAGCGCTTGCTGGTGCTGGTCGCCGCGCTGGCGCTGGTGGCGGCCGGTGTGTTCGCGTTCCTGCGCCTGCCCATCGACGCCTTTCCGGACATTTCGCCGACCCAGGTCAAGCTCATCCTGAAGGCGCCGGGCATGACGCCGGAGGAAGTCGAATCGCGCGTGGTCGTGCCGCTCGAGATGGAATTGCTCGGCATTCCGCGCCAGACCGTGCTGCGCAGCTCGGCCAAGTACGCGATCGCCGACATCACCATCGATTTTGAAGAGGGCACCGACATCTACTGGGCGCGCCAGCAGGTGGCCGAACGTTACGCCAACGTCGCCGATATCCTGCCGGCCAACCTGGAGGGCGGCCTGGCGCCGCTCGCCACGCCCTTGAGTGACTTGTTCATGTTCACCATCGAAGGTGGTGAACTCGATGCGCAGGCGCGCCGCGCGCTGCTCGACTGGACCATACGGCCGGCGCTGCGCACCTTGCCGGGCGTCGCCGACGTGAATGCGCTGGGCGGCGAAGTGCGCACCTTCACCGTGGTGCCGGACCATGCCGCGCTGACCCGTGCCGGCCTCAGCTTCGCGGCCGTCATCGCCGCGCTCGAGCATAACAATCGCAACGACGGCGCCGGTCGCCTGCGCGACGGTGAAGAAGCCCTGATCGTGCGCGCCGAAGGCGCCATCAAGAGTCTCGACGATCTGCGCGCGGTGGTGCTGGCGGCCGGTCCCCATGGACCGATACGCATCGGCGATGTGGCCGAGGTGCGCACCGAGAGCCTGACCCGCTACGGCGCCGTGACCCGCGACGGCCAGGGCGAAGCGGTCGAGGGCCTGGTCATCGGTTTGCGTGGCGCCGACGCCTCGGCCTTGATCAAGTCGGTGCGCCAGCGCCTGCATGATCTCGAGCCCAGCCTGCCCAAGGGCGTCAAGCTCGAAGTGTTTTACGACCGCAGCGTGCTGATCACGCGCGCCATCAGTACCGTCGGCCATGCGTTGCTAGAAGCCAGTGTGCTGGTGGTGCTGTTGCTGCTGGTGTTTCTCGGTGAGCTGCGCGCCGCCCTGGTGGTGGCCCTGATGCTGCCGCTGGCGGCGCTCGCGACCTTCATCCTCATGCGCGTGTATGGCCTGACCGCCAACCTCATGAGCCTGGGCGGCCTGGCCATCGCCATCGGCATGCTGGTCGACGCGGCGGTGGTGGTGGTCGAGAACGCCATGAGTCATCTCACTTCGCCAGCCGCGTCGCGCCTGCCACGGCTGCACCTGGTGTACCGCGCGTGCGTGGAAGTGGCGACGCCGGTGACCGCGGGCGTGTTGATCATCTGCCTGGTGTTCATGCCCTTGCTGACGCTGAGCGGCCTGGAAGGCAAGCTGTTCACGCCGGTGGCGCTCACCATCGTGTTCGCGCTGGCGGCCTCGCTGCTGTTGTCCTTGACGGTGGTGCCGGTGCTGGCCTCCTTGCTCTTGAACAGCCACGCGCATCGCGAACCGTGGCTCATGCGCGTCTTCAACCGCGGCTATGCGCCGCTGTTGCGCTGGGCGCTGGACCACGGCGTCGCTGTCATGGTACTTGCGCTGTTGATGCTGGGCGTCGGCGTGTTGGCCTACGGCAAGGTCGGCAAGACGTTCATGCCGACCATGGACGAGGGCGACCTGCTGGTGCAGCTCGAAAAACTGCCGTCGGTCAATCTCGAACGCTCGGTGGCGACCGATCTCGAAGTACAGCGCGAACTCATGAAGCGCGTGCCCGAGATCGAACACATCGTGGCGCGCGCTGGTGCCGACGAACTCGGCTTCGATCCGATGAGCCTCAACCAGAGTGACGTGTTCCTGCAATTGAAACCGAAATCGGAATGGCGCCAGCCGGACAAGGAATGGCTGGCGGAACAACTGCGCGTGGTGTTGAGCGATTTTCCCGGCGTCGATTTCGGCTTCACCCAGCCCATCGAAATGCGCGTGGCGGAAATGTTGACCGGCAGCCGCGGCGATGTCGCGGTCAAGATCTTCGGTCCCGATCTCGCGCAGCTCGGCACGCTGGCCAGCGCCATCGAGCGCAGCCTGCGCGGCGTCGCCGGCAGCCAGGATGTGCTGACGCTCACCAATGACGGCATGCAATACCTCGCCACCCGCATCGACGCCTTGGCCGCCGGCCGCGCCGGCCTCGACGTCAGCGCGGTGCAGGACGAACTGCGCGCGCAGGTCGAGGGCCTGACCGTCGGCACGGTCATGCAGGAAGGACGGCGCGTGCCGCTGCTGGTGCGCGGGCCGCAGGCCGTGCGCGAAGACCCGGCCGCCTTCATGCGCGGCAACCTGGTGACGCCCGACGGCCGCAGCGTGCCGCTCGCCGACGTCGCGCGCATCGAACGCAGCGAAGGCCCGGTCAAGGTCGACCGCGAAAACGCTTCGCGCTACGCGGTGGTGCAGGCCAACGTCGCGGGCCGCGACCTGGTGGGCTTCGTCGAAGAGGCGCAGCGCGTGATCAAGGCCGACATCGCCTTGCCGCCGGGCTATCGCCTGGTCTGGGGCGGTCAGTTCGAGAATCAACAGCGCGCCGCCGAGCGGCTGGCCATCGTGGTGCCGGCGGCGCTGGCGATGATCTTCATCGTGCTGTTCATGACCTTCGGTTCGATTCGCCAGTCGTTGCTGGTGTTGGCCAACATCCCGTTCGCGCTGGTGGGCGGTGTGCTGGCGCTGTGGGGTACGGGTGAATACCTGTCGGTGCCGGCCTCGGTCGGATTCATTGCGCTGCTCGGCATCGCGGTGCTGAACGGCCTGGTGCTGGTCAGCTATTTCAACCAGCTCGGCGCCGCCGGCATGCCGATCGCGGACGTGGTGTTCGAAGGCGCGCGCCGCCGCCTGCGGCCGGTGATGATGACGGCGTCGATCACGGCCTTCGGCCTGGTGCCGATGCTGTTGGCGAGTGGCCCGGGCGCCGAAATCCAGAGACCGCTGGCGGTGGTCGTGATCGGCGGATTGTTCACTTCAACGCTGTTGACCTTGCTGGTGTTGCCGGTGCTGTTTCGGCGTTTTGCGCAATTCGAGGTGAGGCACTGATGAGTACGTATCCCGATCTGCGGCGTTTGACCGTGGTGTTTCCTACCGCGGTCGAAGATCGCCTGCTGGAGATCCTGATCGAGCAGGAGCCGCCCTTGCCGGGTTTCACGGTGGTCGCGGCCGACGGCCATGGCGCCGACTTTTCCACCGCCAGTCTGCGTGAGCAGGTGCGCGGCCGCGTGGCGCGACGCATGCTTTTGATGGTATTGCCGGCCGAGCGCATCGACACCCTGGTCGGCGCCTTGCGCGCGGCGATGCCTCATCCCCACGTCACCTGGTGGGTGGAGCCGGTACTGGCTTTCGGGAGGCTGGCATGAAGCGCTTCGCGGCCCTGCTGCTGCTGTGCTGCGCGAGCGCCGAGGGCAGCGACTTCATGCCCGATCCCGCGCAGGCGCTGATCGCCATCGATGCGCTGCCGATGGTGCAGGCGGCGCAGGCGCGCGGCAGCGAGGCGGACGCGCGCGGCGAAGCGTTCAGGCGCAACCCCTATGGTTTCGAAGTCGGCATCGCGCCGACCGTGCGTCACGAGAATCGCGGCACCAGCTACGGCGAATGGGAGGCGAGCGTCTCGCACCGGCTGCGACTGCCGCGCAAAGCCGATATCGATCGCCAACTGGGCGAGGTCGGCATCCAGGCCGCCACGCTGGGCCTGGCCGACGCACGCCATGCCGGCGCGCGCGCGCTGCTCGAGCGCTGGTTCGAATGGTTGCGCAGCGGCGGTGCGCTGCGTCTCGCCATCGACCAACAAGCGCTGGCGCGCGCCGAACGCGATAGCGTGGCGCGCAGGGTGACGGCTGGCGATCTCGCCACCCTCGATGCCGAACGTGCCGATGCCGCGTTGGCCGCGGCCGACGCCGCGCTTGCCCGCGCACGCTTCGAGCACGGCCGCGCGCGCAACGCGCTCGACACGCAATTTCCTTCCCTTGCTCCGCTGCCTGGCTCGCCCGACGTCCCGTCGCCGCTCTTGAGCGGCGACGCCGACGTCGAGGCTATCGTCGACGGCGTGGTGAACGAGAACCACGAGATTGCCATCGCCGAGGCGTTGGCACGCCGCCAGGGCCTGGCGGCGGCGCGTGCCGACGCCGAGCGTCGTCCCGATCCCAGCGTCGGGCTGCGCGTGATCGATGAAGCGCGTGGCAACGAGCAGGCGGTGGCGCTGACCGTGTCCATTCCATTTGCCGGGCCCGCCAGCGCGCCGACGGCGATGGCCGAGCAATATTCCGCTGACGCGCTTGCCGCCGACGCCGCCGAGGTGCGCCGCAGCGTGCACAGCGAGGCCCTGCAATTGGCCACCGGCCTCGGTGACCTGCTCGCCAATTGGCAAGCCGCCGAGCGCGCCAGTGTCGCCAATGACGCCGCGCTTGCGCGCATGGAAAAAGCCCGTGCTCTCGGTGAAGCAAGCTTCGCCGACGTTGCGCTGGCACGCCGCAACGCCGTTGATGCCCGCGCCGCGGAGTGGCAGGCGCGCGTGGCGGTCCACGAAACCCGCATGCGTATCGAAGTCGATTCCCATCGGCTGTGGTCGCGGCACGAAGACCATGATCATTGACATGACGCTTGCCATCATCGTGAAAAATATCCTGCGCCTGACGCTGGCCGCCATGCTGGCCGGCGGCGTGGCGCAGGCGGCCGATATGACGCTCGAAGTGCGTGCCGCCGTCGACGGCGGCCTCAAGCTGCGCGATGTCGAGGTCAAAACCCTGGCGAGCGCGGTGGCGGTGTCGGGGCGGGTGCAGCGCGCGGTCGCGTTGCGCAGCGCGGCCGGGCGGCGCGTGGTGGTGAGCGTGCGCGGCGCCGACGGCCACCAGCGCGCACGCAAACAACTGGCGGTGACGACGCTCGGCCTGCCGCGTCACGGCAACGCCTGGTCGCGCTTCTACATCGAGCTACCGGTGGTCGCGCAGCCGGGTGACGTGGTGTCGGTATCGCTGCCGGCGGTCGGCGAACAACCCTGAGACGATGGCGACCGGCTCATCGACCGCGGCGCCGCGCATTGGAAACCAGGTGATGTGGGGCGACTCGCGTCGCCGATGCCGTGGCCAGGAACGGCCACGAGGACAGGGATGGAGTAGTGGCCTGTCCGACTCCAGGGCGCGGCCTCTCGCCGCGCCGTAGGGTCGGACAAGCCGAGCGAGGCCTCAGGCCGCGCGCTTGCGCGCGACGCCGACACCAAACAACGCAAGACCGCAGAGCGCGAGCGCGGAAGGCTCAGGCACCGCGGTGCCGCCGTTGCCCACCAGGCGGAAGGACATCTGTCGGCCGCTGCCGCCGCCACCCTGGGTCTGGAACGATGAACCTTGCAGGCCGTTCTGGTACCAGGCCACGATAGAAGCGCTGCTCGGATTGTAGATGCTCAGCATGTAGGTTCCGGCCGCAAGATTGAGACCCGTAATCCCCGCCGTCACGTCATACGCCGGCCCGCCCAGGGCAGTCAGGTTGAGATCCGCCAGCGCGACAGTCTGGGCGAACAACTGGGTGGTCATGGTGGTGTCCCACACGGAATACTCGAGATCGACCGGAGGCTCCAACCAAAGGCGCGCGTCAATTTGCGTGATAGTGGCATCGGCCGCCAGCGTGAACTGGTCGAACACGCGGAACGAGCCCGTGCAGGACGTACACCAGGCGCTGTTGGTGGTGGGGTCGCCGAAGGTGTGCTCAAACAGCACGGTCGCCTTGGCCGGGCCGCCGGCGAGCAAGCCGCTCACCACGGCGAGGATTGCAAAAAATCGTGAGAAGGGCTTCATTGTTCGTAGTCTCCATACTGCGGCGTCGGTGGACGCAAATTCATCACTAAAAGACTCTGCAGTCGCGTCCGTGGACTTTACACAAGCGCCGCGAATCGACCGGTTGGATGATGCAGCAGCAAATTTGGTGCCATTGTTCTTCGCATGAAGTAAATCAAACGCTTATTCGTCGGCGATGGCCGCGAGCGGCGATGCGTCGGCAGCGCGTGTAAAAACGGTTGACACCACCTTCGAGGCGGCGCCCGGCGCAGCGCAGAAGCGGTATCATCCGGCCATCAACTTCGACAGCCGAACATGCCGTCACGGCCCGGGAGCCCTATGCAAGACTCGACCCCCATCCTCGTTGGCGCGGGCCAGTACGTCGGCCGCGACATGAGCCGCCCCGAGCTCCTGAAGTCGCCGGTCGACATTGCCGGCATCGCCGCGCAACGTGCGCTGGACGACGCGCAGGCGACGCGCGCGCTGGCTGCCGAAGTCGACATGCTGGTGGTCATACGCATGTTCGAGCATTCGGTGGGCGACCGCGCGATGTGGCCCAACCCTTTCGGCTCGACCAACAACGTGCCGTGGTCGGTGGCGAAGCGCATCGGCGCCCAGCCGCGCGAAGCAATCTACGCCGAGGTGGGCGGCCAATCGCCGCAGCGCCTGGTCAACCGCATGGCCGAGCGCATTCACGCCGGCGAGTTGCGCATGGCCTTGCTGACCGGCGCCGAGGCCATCGCCACCATCCGCGAGGCCACGCGGCGCGGTTACGAACTCGACTGGAACGAACAAGCCCGCGGTGAGTTCGAGGACCGCTGGCCGGGCGTGCCCTTCGTCACGCCCTACGAGCAGAGCCATGGCATCGCCTGGCCCATCCACGTCTACGCGATGTTCGAACAGGTGCGTCGCCA
Source organism: Pseudomonadota bacterium (assembly GCA_016719885.1). Lineage (NCBI taxonomy): Bacteria > Pseudomonadati > Pseudomonadota > Pseudomonadota bacterium. The sequence goes on from JADJYF010000005.1 coordinate 413,068, forward strand.
CGCGCGCGGCCTGTCCACCGCGGCCTGTCGCGCCGACATTGCCCGACTGTTCGCGCATTTCACCGAGACTGCCGCGCGTCATCCCTATGCGCAGTTTCCGACCGCCCATGACGAGGCCTTCCTCAGCACCGTGTCGGCACAGAACTATCTCCTGTGCGAGCCTTACACCAAGTGGATGGTGGCGCAGGACTCCGTCAACCAGGCGGCCGCGGTGCTGTTGACCTCGGTCGGCGCGGCGCGTGAACTCGGCATTCCCGAGTCGCGCTGGGTGTATCTCACCGGCTACGCCGACGTCGACGACCAGACGGTCTTGAAGCGCCCCAATCTCGCCGCCTCGAATGCGCAGAATCTGGCCGTGCGTACCGCGCTGGCCTCGGCCGGCGTCGGTATCGACGCGGTGAAATACCTCGACTTCTACAGCTGCTTTCCAATCGCGGTGTCGTCCATTGCCGAACCGCTGGGTCTGCCGACCGACGGCTCGCGGCCCTTGACCCTGACCGGCGGGCTGCCGTTCTTTGGTGGTCCCGGCAACAACTATTCCATGCATGCCATCGCCACCATGGTCGACAAGCTGCGCGCCGATCCGACGGCGCGCGGCCTGGTGGTGGCCAACGGCGGTTATCTCTCCAAGCACTCGGCGGCGGTCTACGCCTGCGCGGCGCCTGCCGAATGGCAACCGATTTCGTCCGTTGCCGTGCAGGCCGAGGCCAAGGCCGACACCGGCATCAAGGTCGACGAACGCGCCAGCGGCGCAGCCACCATTGAAACCTTTGCCGCCATCGTCAACAAGGGCGCGCCGGCCGACGGCTTCGTGATCGCGCGCATGAAGGCCGATGGCGCGCGCGTGATGGCGCGCATGGTGAAAGGCGACGCGGTGACGCTGGCCGCATTGTTCGAGGAAGACGTCATCGGTCGACCGATCATCGTCAGCCTCGCCGGCGACATGCACCAGTTCGCCATCGCCGGCTGAACGCGGCGCACACCGGGAGACCACGCGCGATGACCATGCCCAATCTTGCCAGCTTCGGATTCGACCAGGATTACCAGGCGGTCTACGACCTCGCCTATCGCTATGGGCGCGACGAGCTCTACGATCTCGCGCCGCGCATGGACAAGGACGACTGGTTCCCCGACGCGCAGTTCCGCGCGCTCGCCAACCAAGGCCTGCTGGGCGCCACCATTCCCACCGAGTACGGCGGCGCCGGTCTCGACGTGCTGGCGCAGTGCTTCATCTGCGAAGCGATCGCCTATTGGAACCACGCGCTGTCGGCCTCGATCCTGGCCAGCGACAACCTGTGCGTGCACAACCTCGTGCGCAACGCCAACGCAGACCAGAAGCGCCAATACCTGCCGCGTTTCGCCGACGGCCGCGCGATCGGCGCGCTGGGCATGACCGAGCCGGGCGCGGGCTCCGACGCGCTCGGCAGCATGGCAACCGTCGCGCGGCGTGACGGCGACGAATACGTGTTGAACGGCCGCAAGCTGTTCATCACCAACGGGCTGGTCGCCGACGTGCTGCTGGTCTACGCCAAGACCGCACCCGAGAAGAAGCAGCACGGCATTTCCGCCTTCATCGTCGAAAGCCGCAACCCCGGATTCCGCGTCGCGCAGAAGCTCGACAAGATGGGCTGGCGCGGCAGCCCCACCGGCGAACTGGTGTTCGACGAATGCCGCGTGCCGGCCGCCAACCTGGTCGGACGCGAGAACGAAGGCGTCGGCATCATGATGAGCGGGCTCGACATCGAGCGCGTCATCGGCGCCTTCTACGCGGTCGGCATGGCGCAGCGCGCGGTCGATCTCGCGGTGGAGTACGCGAGCTATCGCAAGCAGTTCAACCGCACCATCGGCGAATTCCAACTGGTGCAGGGCATGCTGGCCGACATGTACACCGAGCTCGAAGCGATGCGCGCGCTGACCTACCAGGTCGGCCGCGAAGTGTGCGGCCTTGAAGCCGGGGAAGGCGGCCGCGGCGTGGTGCACAAGCGTTCCGCGGCGGCGGTCTACTACGCCGGCCGCGCGTGCATGCGCATCCTCGACAACGCGGTGCAGATCCACGGTGGCATGGGCTTCATGAACGAATCGGAAGTGAACCGCCTGTACCGCAGCGGCAAGGTGCTGGAGATCGGCGCCGGCACCAACCAGGTACGGCAGATCATCATCGCGGGGGAGTTGCTGAAGGGCTGAGGCGCGAGACGCGAGGCGCCGAACTGGCTCCTTGTGGGTCAGACTTCAGTCTGACACTCGGACGATGAGTCAGACTGAAGTCTGACCCACAAGTGAGCATGATTCAGGCCGCGTCCTCCACCGCCGATTTCACTTCCCGGGTACTCAACACCGCGCCGGCCTCGTCAGCCTCTTCCAGGCGTACATCGCGCCCCCACAGCAACGCCGCGTGGCGCAACACCTCGTTGGCGCTGGCCGCAAGGGGCCGGCGCTGGTGGCGGGTGTGGCGCAAGGTGAGCGTACGGTCGCCGCGCAGGTCGGCGCGCTGCACCTTGATATCCGGCGTGTAGTTGCACGCGGCGTACTGCTGCGCGAGTTGGCGTCGCACTTCAGCGTAGCCCGATTCGTCGTGGATGGCGGTCACCGCCAGCGTATCGCGTGTGTCGTCGTCGAGGATGGAGAACAGGCGGAAATGGCGAATGAGGCGCGGTGACAGATACTGCGCGATGAAGCTCTCGTCCTTGAAATTACGCATGGCGAAATCGAGCGTGCCCAGCCAGTCGCTGCCGGCAATGTCGGGAAACCAGGCTCGGTCCTCGGCGTCCGGTTCCTGGCAGATACGCTGGATGTCGCGCATCATGGCAAAGCCCAGGGCATAGGGATTGATGCCGCGATAGCGACGGTCCTCGAAGCCTGGCTGGAAGGTCACGCTGGTGTGGGACTCGAGGAATTCGAGCATGAAGCCCGGGCTCACCAGCCCCTCCTCGAACATCCGGTTCAACAGGGTGTAGTGCCAGAACGTCGCCCACCCTTCGTTCATGACCTTGGTCTGGCGCTGCGGGTAGAAGTACTGGGCAACCTTGCGCACGATGCGCACCAGTTCGCGCTGCCAGGGTTCCAGGTGCGGCGCGTTCTTCTCGATGAAATACAGCAGGTTCTCCTGCGGTTCGGCGGGAAAGCGCATGGGCGGTTCGCGTCCGTCACGCACCGCTTCGCGCGGCAGCGTGCGCCACAGGTCGTTGAAGCGCGCTTCGAATTCGGCCTCGCGCGCCTGCTGGCGCTGGCGTTCGCTGGCCGCCGAGCGGTGCTGTGGGCGCCGACAGCTGTCGACGCCGTAATTCATGAGGGCGTGACAGGCATCCAGCACCTGCTCGACGGCGAGTTCACCATGGCGCCGCTCGCAGTCGGCGACGTAGTCGCGCGCGAACACCATGTAGTCGACGATGTCCTCGGCGTTGGTCCAGGTGCGGAACAGGTAATTGCCCTTGAAGAACGAGTTGTGGCCGAAGGCGGCATGGGCGATCACCAGCGCCTGCATGGTCAGGGTGTTCTCTTCCATGAGATAGGAGATGCAGGGGTTGGAGTTGATCACCATTTCGTAGGCCAGCCCCATCTGGCCATGGCGGTAGTTCTGCTCGGTGGCGATGAAATGCTTGCCGAAAGACCAATGGGTGTAATTCACCGGCAGGCCGGTGAACGCATAGGCGTCCATCATCTGCTCGGCACTGATGATCTCGAGCTGGTTGGGATAGGTGTCGAGCCGGTACTCTCCGGCGAGCCGGCCGAGCTCATGCTCGAAGCGCTCCACGATTTCGAAGCTCCAGTCCGAATCCTCGCTGATGAGCCTGCTCATGACGGCGTCTTGCGCATCAGCTGCCGGAACACCGGGTAGATGTCGCTGCGTTCGGCAATCTTCTGCATGACGAAATGCGGGTGCGCGGCGCGCACGCTGTCGTACTCCGCCCACAGCTGCTGTTCCTGGGCGGCGACGATTTGCACGTAGGCGTAGTACTGCACCGCCGGCAGCACCTTCTCCACCAACAGGTCGCGGCAGCGCGCGCTGTCCATTGGCCAGTTGTCGCCGTCCGAGGCCTGCGCGGCATAGATGTTCCAGTCCTCGCGCGGATAGCGCGCGGCGATGATGCGGTCCATCAGATCGAGCGCGGTCGACACCAGCGTGCCGCCGGTATCGCGCGACTGGAAGAATTCCTGCTCATCGACTTCCTGGGCGGACGTGTGGTGGCGGATGAACACCACCTGGATGTGCTCGTAGGTGTTGTGCAGGAAGTGGTAGAGCAGCATGAAGAAGCGCTTGGCGATGTCCTTGCGCTGTTCGTCCATCGAGCCCGAAACGTCCATCAGGCAGAACATCACGGCCTGCGTGCAGGGCTTGGGCCGCGTTACGCGGTTGCGATAACGCAGATCGAATTCGTCGAGAAACGGCACCTTGTCGATGCGCTTTTCCAGCACCTCGATGTCGGCGCGCAGCAGCGCCCGCTCGCCGGCATCGCTGGCCGCCGCCAGCCGCTCTTCGAGCGCGATGATTTCGGCGCGCAGCGGGCCGCGCAGGGCGGTGCGCCGCGCCAGCGCGCCGGTCAAGGAACGCACGATGTCGATATTGCTCGGCACGCCGTCATGGGTGTGCCCGGCGCGCACGCTTTCTTCCTCGACCATCATCTGCACACGGGTCTTGTGCAGGTTGGGCAGGGCCAGGTCTTCGAAGAAGAGATCCATGAACTCGTCGCGGGTCAGGGTGAAGGTGAAGTCATCCTCGCCTTCGCCGCTGTCGCTGGCATCGCTACCCTGGCCACCGGCGCCGCCGGGCGGGCGCTCGATGGTGTCGCCCGCCACGAATTCGCGGTTGCCGGGATGAACGCCCTGGCGCCGGCCGCCGCTGCCGTATTGGAATTCCGGCTCGGCGATGTCGCGCCGTGGGATGCGTACCTCACCGCCGCTCACCACGTCGGTGATGGAGCGGCCGGCGATCGACTCGGCGATCGCCTGTTTGATCTGTTCCTTGTAGCGACGAATGAAGCGCTGACGATTCTGGGCGCTCTTGTGCCGCCCGTTGAGTCGCCGGTCTATGAGCTGGATGGTGGCCATGGCCTGGTGAAATCTCTCCTGGTCATCAGGAAGACTTGCGCACGCGCAAATACCATTCCGACAGCAGCCGCACCTGTTTCTCGGTATAGCCCTTGGCTGTCATCCGTTCGACGAAATCGCGATGCTTCTGCTGGTCGTCGGTCGACGACTTGGCATTGAAGGAGATGACCGGCAGCAGTTCCTCGGTGTTGGAGAACATCTTCTGCTCGATCACTTCGCGCAGCTTCTGATAGCTGGTCCACGACGGGCTCTGGCCGCCGTTCGCGGCCCGCGCGCGCAGCGTGAAATTGACGATTTCGTTGCGGAAGTCCTTGGGGTTGCTGATGCCGGCCGGCTTCTCGATGCGTTCGAGCTCGGCGTTGAGGCCGGCGCGATCGACCATCTCGCCGGTGTCCGGGTCGCGATACTGCTCGTCCTGTATCCAGTAATCGGCGTAGGTCACGTAGCGGTCGAAAATGTTCTGCCCATATTCCGAATAGGATTCGAGATAGGCGGTCTGGATCTCCTTGCCGATGTATTCCGCGTAGCGACGCGCTAGGTAGCCCTTGATGAAGGCGATGTATTTTTCCTCGACCTCGCGCGGGAACTGTTCCTGGATGATCTGCTGTTCGAGCACGTACAACAGGTGCACAGGGTTGGCCGCCACTTCGCCGTGATCGAAATTAAAAACTTTCGACAGAACCTTGTAGGCAAAGCGGGTCGACAGGCCGCTCATGCCTTCGTTGACACCGGCGAAGTCACGGTACTCCTGGTAGCTCTTGGCCTTGGGGTCGATGTCCTTCAGGTTCTCGCCGTCGTAGATACGCAGCTTCGATTCGAGCGAGGAATTTTCCGGCTCGGCGAGCCGCGACAGCACCGCGAAGCTGGCCATCATTTCCAGCGTACCGGGCGCGCAGGGCGCGTCGGCCAGCGTGGAGTTGGCGAGCAGCTTCTCGTAGATACGCACTTCCTCGGAAACCCTGAGGCAGTAAGGCACCTTGACGATATAGATGCGGTCGAGGAAGGCCTCGTTGTTCCGGTTGTTGCGGAACGCCTGCCATTCCGATTCGTTGGAGTGGGCGAGAATGAGGCCGTCAAAGGGAATCGCGGCCAGGCCTTCGGTGCCCTTGAAGTTGCCTTCCTGGGTCGCGGTCAGGAGCGGATGCAGCACCTTGATCGGCGCCTTGAACATCTCCACGAATTCCAGCAGGCCCTGGTTGGCGAGACACAGTCCGCCCGAGTAGGAATAGGCATCCGCATCGTGCTGGGCATAGCGCTCGAGTTTGCGGATGTCGACCTTGCCGACCAGGGACGAGATGTCCTGGTTGTTCTCGTCGCCCGGCTCGGTCTTGGCGATGGCTATCTGGCGCAACACCGACGGCCGCAGGCGCACCACCGTGAATTTCGAGATGTCGCCGTCGTACTCACCGAGGCGCTTGACCGCCCACGGTGACATGAGACCGGTCAGACGTCGCGCCGGGATACCGTACTCGGCTTCGAGCAAGGCGCCATCCTTGTCGGGATGAAACAGGCCGAGCGGCGACTCGTTGATGGGTGAACCCTTCAACGCATAGATCGGGCATTCCTCCATCAGCGCCTTGAGTTTCTCCGCCAGCGACGACTTGCCGCCGCCGACCGGACCGAGCAGGTAGAGGATCTGTTTCTTTTCCTCCAGGCCCTGGGCGGCATGTTTGAAGAAAGCCACGATCTTCTCGACCGTTTCCTCCATGCCGTAGAAATCCTTGAAGGCGGGATAGATGCGCAGCACCTTGTTGGAGAAGATGCGCGACAGCCGTGGATCCTGTCGCGTGTCGATCAAGGCGGGTTCGCCGATGGCATGCAGCATGCGCTCGGCGGGCGTGGCGTAGGTCGCGGGGTCCTTGCGACACAGCTCCAGGTATTCGAGGAGGGTGAGTTCTTCCTGGACTGTCGCGGCGTAGCGATGCAGGTAGTGGTCAAAGATGCTCATGCGGCCGTACTCCTCGCCCGCGATCGGGGCACTGTGGGGCCAGACACTGGGCGACGGCTGTTGGGTCATCGCTATCCTCCTCCTGGTTTGAGCAAAGGTCATGCCAAGCAATGAAATGCCTGCGCCTGACGGTCGCGATGGGCTGGCGCTCCCGCGGGGCGGCATGAAACGGGCGCGGAGTGTGCGGATTCTTGACTCGGTTCACGCGTTCGTGGCGGTCCTGTGCGAAGCCGAAGTGCTCTTCGGAAAAAGTAGCACCAGCAGAGTGCAAAAGATGCACCAGCCCTTACGCTTGATTGAGATATGAATTAGTTGCGGAAGTTTCGCGCGGTGAAACGCGAGCTTGGATTGATGTCGATGCACTGCCGCTGGGCAGTGCGGTCGGGTCAGGCAGGGCGGGGAAGGGGGCGCCATCCGTGGCGCCGGCGAGCGCGACCTCAGCCGCCGCGGTATTCCTCCAGCGGCGGCATGCCTAGTGCGCTGCGGTAGTTGTTGTGGAAATGATGCAGGGCCGGCTCGTTACGGCCAAACAGGAAGTGGTCGATCTTGCCGCTGGCGGCGGCAGATTGGGTCTTGGTGCCCATGTAATAGTCTTCGTGCTCGACCGTGCTGACGAACAGTTCCAGCACCGCGCTGACGTCGAAATCCATCGGTGCGCTGGTGTTGCTGGCGTCGTAGATGTTTTCGTTGGTGACGGCGTTGACCTTGTCCGCCGGCGGCACGAACTGCTGCACCTGCGGCACGCGGTAGTGCGACACCCTCGACAGTGACTGGCCGATGTTGTTGCGGTTCGGATAGATGCGTACCAGCACCGCCATGCTGGTCAGGAACACTATCTGCACGTTGGGGAACAAGTAATACGCAACGGCGCCGGCGTAGGGCAGGCTCCATTGCTCCTCGGGCTGCTGGCGCATGAGGTCCAGGTACTTGTTGGCCAGGCACAGTCGATGATGCCGACCATATTCCTTGTAGCTCAGGGTATCGCCATGCAGGAGATTGGCGAGGGTGTTGGTGTGCAGCGAATTGAAATGGTAGACCTCGCCGAAGGTGTCGTTGGCGATCTTCCAGTTGAGCGGCTTGTCGAGCACCGATTCGCCCTGGTATTCGCAGCGCGCAAGATCCCAGGCCGCGAGTTCGGCCGCCAGCTCCGCGCCGAGCAGTGCGTCGACGTCGAGCGTGCCGTTGACCTGCGGATGCACGAACAACAGTCCGTATTTCTCTTCCGAGGGCAGCTCGATGAGGCCATTGCAGTTCTTGTCGATCTTGCCGAACTGGTCGCTCTGGCGCACGCCCAGCAATCGACCGTCGTTGGCGAAGGTCCAGCCATGGAAGGGGCAGGTGAAGCGGTTCTTGTCGCCGTGGGCCTCGGTGGTGAGCTCGGCGCCGCGGTGCCGGCAGGCGTTGACGAACGCGTGGAACTTGCCGTGCTCGTCGCGCGTGGCGAGGATCGGCACGCCGAAATCGTTCATGGTCATGTAGCTGCCCGGCTTTGGCAGCTCGCCCGACATGCCCAGCACCTGCGGATGATTCTTGAAGAACGCGTCCCACTCGCGCTCCGCCAGCGCCGGATCGGTGTAGCTCGAGGTCGGGTTGACGACGATGCGGCCGGCATCGGCGGTGCGCTTGTTGTCGAGGTGATCCAACAATTCTTTGATGATCTCTATCTGCATGGACTGCTGCATCGGATTACTCCTTGGAACGGCGAGGGCGTTGTTTGCGAGGTGTCGGGCTGGTGGCGCGCTGCGCCGCGATTGAATCGACCAGCACGGATTGGAAAGCAGGCACCGCATCGGCGGCGAGGGTGATGTAGATATCCACCAGCGCGATGCGGCGAAATTCTTCGAGCGAAATCTGCGCGAATGCCCATTCGCGACAGGTGGTGCGGAAGCTGCGCAGGATCAGCTCGCCGAGCAGGGCGGGCGGAATGCGGCCGCTCAGCAGTCGCGCGTCCTGACAGGCCAGCACGCCGTCGGTGGTCATGCGTTCACCCCAGGCATAGATCTGCGTGACCTTGTCGTGGTGGGCGCCACTCTGGTTGAGGTATTCGACGGCCAGGAAAGCCGATCGGTAGTAGTTCTCGTCCTCGGCGAACAGCGCAGTGGAGATCTCCGCCACCGCGCCGGCGCGTGCCAGCGGCTCGCCGATGTCGCGATCGCGGATGCGCGCCTCGATTTCCGTCAGGACCTCGGCGAACAACGCGACCAGCACTTCCTCCTTGTTGCCGATGAGGTTGTAGATGGTCGGCACCGTCACTTCGGCGAGGCGCGCGAGTTCGCGCAGGTTGAGCGCCTCGAAGCCATCGAGAGTCAGCAGCGTACGCGCCTCGGTGAGCAGGCGGTCGCGGCGTTTGCGCATGTTCTGTTCGCGCAGGTTGAGGCCAGGGCGTCCCATGGCGGGCGAGTCTGGCATGCTCAAAAAATTTTAACAACGATAAAATTATGGCGCGGTGCAACAGGCTGGCACAGGCGGACCGTGTTCGCACCCGGTGCCATGGTGTCGGTGCGGGCGCTTGGCATACAGTGGCCGGCACTCGAAACAGGACGTCGCCATGAGCACCCTTCTCTACATCGAATCCTCACCCCGCAAGCAGCGCAGCGCATCCATCGAGGTCGCCCACGCCTTCCTCGCCGCCTATCGCGAGACCCATCCCGAGGCCCACGTCGATACGCTGGACGTATGGTCGACGCCGCTGCCGGAATTCGACGGCGCCGCGCTCGACGCCAAGTACGCGGGTATCGCCGGCCAGCCGCTGACGGCGGTGCAGAGCCGCGCGTGGGCCGCCATTCGTGCGCTGGCGGCGCGCTTTCAACGCGCCGACCGCATTCTCATCGGCGTGCCGATGTGGAATTTCATGATCCCCTACAAGCTCAAGCACCTCATCGACTGCGTGAGCCAGAAAGACCTGTTGTTTACGTTCGACGAGAATGGTTTGAACGGCGCGCTGACCGACCGCCGCGCGGCGGTCATCTATGCGCGTGGCATCGAATACAGCCCGGACTCGGGCACGCCCGCCGAAACTTTCGACCTGCAGCGCCAGTACCTGGAGCTGTGGCTGCGCTTCGTGGGCGTGACGGATATCTCGACGGTGCTGGTGGAGAAGACCTTCTTCGGCCCGGAGGTCGACGGGCCCGCGCGCGAGGCTGCCAAGCTGCAGGCACGCGCCATCGCCACGGGCTTCTAGGCGCGGCGCGGCCCGGGCGCCACCGGCGCGCGGCCACGCTGCCGCGCGCTCAATCCGCTATCTCGGGTTCGACCAGCTTCGCCAGTTGCGCCAGCGATTCCTGCCAGCCGAGGTAGCACATCTCGGTCGGGATCAGCGCAGGGATGCCGGATTGTTCCACCGCCAGCTCGGTGCCGCAGGTGACCGCCGTGAGCACCACCGTGGTTTCCATTTCGCCGGGCAGGTTGGGGTCGTCAAAGGTGTCGCTGTAGCGCAGCCTGGCGTTGGCCACGAGCTCGCGATACTCGCCGCCGAAGCTGTGGCTGTTGCCGGAGCTGAAATTGGTGAATGACATCCTAAAGCGGCCACCGACCCGCACATCCTGTTCGTGTACGGTGCAGGTGAAGCCGTAGGGCGGGATCCATTTGGCCAGCGCCGCGGCGTCGATGAAGGCGCGGTAGACCCGTTCGGGCGGCGCGCGCAGCACGCGGTGCAATTTGACGGTGCCGGTGGACATGGGGGCTTGTTCCTCGGGTATGTAAGTGATCAGGATTTGCCGCCGCAGCATTCGCCGGCGGGCGCCAGGTAGTGCCCGAGCAGGTTGACGGTCCCACCTTCGTCATAGCGATCGTGGGGCCGCACCCAATCGGTGAGATTGAAATTGGGCCCGGTCTCGTTGCGGCCCTTGGGCGTCATGTCGAGAAACATGTAGGTGCTGAGCAGTTCCTCGGCGCCGCGCGCAAACACCGCGTAGGTCAGGAAGATCTCGCCGGCCTCGTTGCGACAAAACACGCTGTGGCCGGAAAGATCCTGCATCGGTACGCCGCCAAGCTGGAAATTGTAGAGCGCGCCGCCGCCGGCGACCTGTTCAGGCGTGAACGACACGTGGAAATCGTAGTTGAAATCACTCCGCGCCGATGACACCCAGCGGAAACGCCAGCCCATGCGGCGCCTGTAGGCCTCGATATCGGCCAGGGGTGCGCGCGCCACCGCCACGTAGCTGACATCGTGATGTTCGAGGTGCGGCAGCGCGCCGTCGACATGGTCGACCTCGAAGGAACAGCCGACGCAGGGCTGGCCGCCATCGGGCATCATGAAATGCTTGACGATGAGCTGACTGCGGCCGGCGAACAACTCAGCGAGCGTGACTTCACCCTCGGGTGCCGCGAAAACGTAAGGCTTGTCGACCTTGAGCCACGGCAGTCGGCGACGCTCGGCCGCGATCTCATCGCGCAGGCGCGTCATCTGCTTTTCGCGCGCGAGCAGTGCACGGCGCGCCGCAAGCCAGCCACCTTCATCAACGACCGCATGGCTCATGACATCTGCTCCTGGCCTGCTGCCTGACCGAGAGCGGCCAGCGCCCGGCGGGGGCCGGGGGGCGGGGGGCCCCCGGGGGGGGCGCCCCGGGGGGGGGGGGGCGCCGGGGGCCGGGGGGGGGGGGGGGGGGCGGGGGGGGGGCCCCGGGGGGCGCCGGGGCGGGGGGGGGCCCCCGGGGGCGGGCGGGCGCCGGGGGCCCCGGGGGCCCGGGGGGGGCCGGGGGGGGGCCCCCGGGGGGCGGGGGGGGGGGCGGGCCGGGCCGCGGGCCGGGGGGGGGGGGGGGGGGGGGGGGGGGGGGGGCCGGGGGGGGCGGGGGGCCCGGGGGGGCGGGGGCCGGGGGGGGGGGGGGGGGGGGGGGGGGGCGGCCCGGCCCCCGGGGGGGGGGGGGGGGGGCGGCGGGGGGGGGGGGGGGGGGGGGGCCCGCGCGGGGGGGGCGGGGCGGGGGGGGGGGGGGGGTGGGTCTATGAATTGACGGCGTGGGGCAAGGAGCTCGAACCGATCATCCTGGCGCTCGGGCGCTGGGGCGCGCGTTCGCCGACGCGCTCACCGGGCGCGCCGTTGGGCGTGGACTCGCTGGTGCTGTCGTGGCGCACCATGTTCAGCGCCGAGCGCGCGGCCGATTTCAGCGCGCGCATCGAACTCGATATCGACGGCCACCTCTATCATGCCAGCATCGCGCATGGCGCCCTGCGCCTGGCGCGCGGCGCCGAGGCGGATAGCGACGCCGCGCTCAAAGCGGATGTCGCTACCTTCGTCGCGTTGGTCTACGAAGGCGCGCGTTTCACCGACGCCGTGCGCAGCGGCGCACTCACCGTGCGCGGCGACAAGCTGGTCGCCAAACGCTTTCTGGGCCTGTTCCCCCTGCCGGCGCTGGCAAGCCCGGCCTGAAGCGCGCTGGCCGCAGAACTACACGACCTTTTGCCACACCAGCGTGTGCACCGATTTTTCGCCGTCGTTGCCGCGCATCGGCGGCGTGCGCAGGATCAGTTGATCGCCTTTCAGTTCGTAGAATCGCACCTGGTCGTTGCCCGGCCAGTTCGGCACCGTCGCGCCCAGCACGTGGTGGGTGACGGTGTGCTTGTCGGCATCGACCGCGAAAGTGCCGAAGTAGGCGGTGTAGGTCTGGAATGCATCGCGGTACTCGGCATCGGTGACTTCGCGCGGATCACGTGAACTGAATGGTGCGCGATTCTCGCCCATCAACTGCGCGGCCATGTTGCCGGCGCTGTCGTAGTTGATGCGCCCGATGACCTTGGCGCCAAGGGGAAACGGCGCACGACCGGACGGCCGTTCCGAGTAGCTCTCGAGCAATTGCCAGGTGCCGACGAAACGCGCGGCATCGGAGGAATCAGACATGTGAGGGTTCCTTGCAGACCAAACCAGGCGAAGGTCGCCATGCTGCGATCAATCGCGTGGCCATGCAATAATCGCGAAGGCCCACGGATCGTGCGGCGCAAAGCCACGGAGTTGCTCATGAAACGCATCGCGATCGTGCTGTCACTGATCGGTCTGGCCGCCGGCCAGGCACAGGCCGCCGAGCCGGCCGTGTCGACGCCGCCCAGCGCGAGCAGCAGCCCGGCAGCGGAGGCCGAGCACGGCCAGAGTCAACCGCCCAGCAAGGAGGCGTTGCAACAGGCTTTCGACGGCGCCATGACCTGCTCGGCGTTGTCGGCCTTGCTTGCCAAGACCGCCAAGCCCGACGAGGCGTGGCGCTGGAAGAATCGCTCCTTCGCGTTCGGCATGCTGGCCGCCAACTTCTACGTCAATGCCACGCAGAAAAAGCTGTCGAACGAGGACATGGACAACGCCCTGACCTCCTACGCCAACTCGCTGCAAGGCATGTCGCCTGCCGAGCGTGAACCCTTCGACACGGGTTGCGCGCGCAAGTACGCGCAGATGGACAAGCTGTGCGAAGTGAACGAGTGCCCGCACAGCGCGCCCGCCGCACCGGACTTCCCGGCGCCCGCCGAGCCCGCCAGGTAACCCTCAGAACAGCTCAGGCTGCGCGTCGAACTCCTGCGCTTCGCGGAAATTGCCGAGGCCGACGCCGGCCAGGCGGTAGCGGGTATGGGCGCCGAGCTCGACGCGCGCCAGCAGCGCCTGCGCGATGCTCGCCAGCTCCTGCTCGGAGGCCGGCGGCGTCGGCGGTGTATGACTGCGGGTGATGGTGCGGAATTCGCTGGTCTTCAATTTCAGCACCACGGTATGGGCCTGGCCCTCGGCGCCGTCGGCGGCTTCGACGTGGCGCCACACGCGTGCGGCGAGCGCGTCCAGCGCCGGTGCCACCTCGGCGAGACTGCGATCGCTCTCGAAGGTGGTCTCGGCCGACAACGACCGCCGCGGCTGATCGGGACTGACCGCGCGCTCGTCGACGCCACGTGCAAGTTCGTAGAGTCGTTTGCCCTGCTTGCCGAAACGCGCGCCGAGTTCGGCCAGCGTGTGGGCGCGCAATTCGCCCACGGTGACGATGCCGAGCGCCGCCAGGGCCTTCTCCGTCGCGCCGCCCACACCCGGCAGTTTGCGTACCGGCAGCGGCTGGAGGAAGTCGCCGATCTCGTGGGGCTGGATCACGAACAGGCCATTGGGCTTGCGCCAGTCCGAGGCAATCTTGGCCAGGAACTTGTTCGGCGCGACGCCGGCCGAGGCATTCAACTCGGTCTCGGCGCGAATGTCGGCGCGGATCTGGCGGGCGACCGCCGTCGCCGTGGCTAGCCCCGGCTTGTTATGCGTGACGTCGAGATAGGCTTCATCGAGCGACAGCGGTTCGACGAGATCGGTGTAGCGATGGAAGATCGCGCGGATCTGCGCCGACACCGCGCGATAGCGCGGAAAATCCGGCGGCGTGAAGATGGCATCGGGACACAGGCGCTCGGCGCGCGTGGCCGGCATCGCCGAGCGCACGCCGAACACGCGGGCTTCGTAGGAGGCCGCGCATACCACCGAGCGCATGCCGCGCCATGCCACGATCACCGGCCGCCCGCGCCATTCGGGATGATCGCGCTGCTCGACCGAGGCATAGAAGGCGTCCATGTCGACGTGCACTATCTTGCGCGGCGCGGCGCGGGCCGCGTCGGCAACCTGGTAATCGGGTGGCACGGGCGCTGACATGCGCCAAGCCTAGCGAGGGCGCCGGTGCTTGGCTATCGCGGTGCCCGTCACGACGGGCCGGGGTCGCCCTGTCAGTGGTGGCTGATGGTGCGGATGGTGCCGCGCGCCAGTTCCTTCTCGCGCAGCAGCAGGGCCAGCGCCGATTCGGCCGGCAACGGTTTCGAAAACCAGTAGCCCTGCGCCACGCGGCAGTCGAGCTCGCGCAGCTTCTGCGCCTGGTCGGCGGTCTCCACGCCCTCGGCGATGACTTCCATGCCCAGCACGCGGCCGAGCGTGATCAGCGCATCGACGATGCGGCGATTGCGTGCGCCATTGCCGTTCGGCTCGCTGGACGCGGCCACGAAGGAGCGGTCGATTTTGAGCGTGTCGTAGGAAAAAAGATTGAGATAACTCAGCGACGAGTAGCCGGTGCCGAAATCATCGAGATGAAACTTGACGCCGATGTTCTGCAGAGTCGACAGTTCGCGCAGGGTGGTGTCTTCGTGCTCGAGCAGCGCGTTCTCGGTGATCTCGAGATGCAGCGAGTGGGGCGGCAGGCCGGTTTCATCGAGGATCGCGAGCGTGCGCGCGGCGAAGTCCGGCTCCGAAAACAGACGGCTCGAAATATTCACGCTGATAGAAAGATCCGCGAGCGACGGGTCGCTCACCTGCCAGGCGCGGGTGGTGAGACAGGCCTCGCGCATCATCCACCACGACAGCCCGCCGATCATGCCCGACTCCTCGGCGAGCGGAATGAAGTCTTCCGGGCCGATGAGGCCGCGGATGGGATGGAACCAGCGCAACAGGGCTTCGAAGCCCACCACGCGCAGGTGATCGAGCGCGACTATCGGCTGGTAGTAGGCCACCAGTTCGTTGCGCGACAGCGCCGAACGCAGATCGGTTTCGAGCTCGAGGCGCTGCATGGCGGCTTCGTGCATGAGGTTGTCGAACACCGCGTAGGAACCGGCGCGCCGCCGCTTGGTGCGATACATGGCCAGATCGGCGTCGCGCAGCAGGTCTTCCGAGGACTCGTACTTGGGGCCCGACAGCGCGATGCCGATGCTGGCGGTGGCGAAAATTTCCTTGTCGGCGATGATGAACTTTTGCGACAGCAAGTCGTGCACGCGCTCGGCCACCAGGGTCGCTTCGCCGAGCCCGCTGATGCTCATCAGGAGGATGGCGAACTCGTCGCCGCCGAGACGCGCGACGGAATCGCCGGGGCGCAGGAACATCGACAGGCGCTTGCCGATCTCGGTCAGCAGTTCGTCGCCGGCGGCATGGCCGAGGGTGTCGTTGATGTTCTTGAAACGGTCGAGATCGAGAAACAGCACGGCGAACTTGCGTTTGCTGTCGCGGCGCTGCTGCTTGAGCGCGATGTCGAGGCGGTCGAGAAAGAGATTGCGGTTGGGCAGCCCGGTCAGCGCGTCATGCAGCGCCTCGTGCACCAGCATGGCCTCGGTCGATTTGCGCTCGCTGATGTCGGACAGGGAGCCGGCGATGCGCGTGGCGCGCCCGGCCGCGCCGCGCACCGCCACGCCGCGACTCATCACCCACAGGTATTTGCCTTCGCCGCTGCGGATGCGGAACTCGTATTCGAAATGCGGCGTGGCGCCTTTGAGATGGGCCTGCAGCGCCTTGTTGAAGCCGCTGCGGTCTTCTTCATGGATGCGATCCAGCCACAGGTCCGGCGAGGAGCCGAACTCGTCTGCCCGCAGGCGCAGCATCGCGAACCAGCGCGGCGAGTAATGCACTTCGTCGCGTTCCAGGTCCCAGTCCCAGATGCCGTCGCGCGCCCCCGCGATGGCGAGCGCGTAGCGTTCCTCGCTGGCGCGCAGCGCGGCCTCGGCTTCCTGGCGGGCGATGGCGTAACGGATGGCGCGGGACAGGAGTTCGGGCGCGATGTGGCGCTTGATGAGGTAATCCTGCGCGCCATTGCCGACGGCGGCGGCGGCGCCTTCCTCGTCTTCGACATTGGTCAGAATGATGACCGGCACGTTCGGCGCGACCGCCTTGGTGCGATGCAGGTTGTCGATGCCGTTGCCGTCCGGCAGGTTCAGATCGAGCAGTACCACGTCGTAGCGTCGCGTGCGCAGGCGATCGAGACCCGCGGTCAGGCGCTGACTGTGTTCTATGCTGGCACCGGCCAAGGCCGAGGCGGCGATTTGTTCGCGCACCAGGGCCGCTTCAATCCGATCGTCCTCGATCAGGAGGATGCGCATGTATTCGCGTTTCATAGACGGTCCGCTGGAGCTCCACTATTGGGCTTCATGCCGGTCGGATGACTTGCGTGGGTGTCTGTGGCAAGCGCACGAAGAAGGTACATCCCGCCCCTTCGTTGGATGTGACCCAGATGCGACCGCCGTGGCGTTCGACGATGCGCTTGCACAGGGCCAAGCCTACACCCGTTCCGGGGTACTCGTCGCGGGTATGCAGTCGCTGCCCCATTTCGAACACTCGTTGCAGGAAGGGTTGCGGAATGCCGATGCCGTTGTCGCGGAAGGCCAGCAGCCAGTCGCTGCCCTGGGGTTCGACGCTGACTTTGATCTCCGGCCGTTCGCGGCCGCGGAACTTGATGGCATTGGCCAACAGGTTCTGGAACAGGTGCAGCATCTGGTATTCGTCGCCGAGCACGCTCGGCAGGTGATCGGCGCTGACCTGGGCGTCGGCCTCGTCCATGACCACGCGCAGGTTGTCCAGCGCCTGTTCGAAACTCAAGTTCAAATCGACCGCGACCGGCGAGGAATCGCGCGCCGATACCGCCAGGTACTCGAGCATGCTGTCGAGCATGCCGCTCGCGCGCTGCGCGCATTCCTGGATCTGCGCGATGGCGCGCGAACGCGAGTTGGCATCGCCGCCTTCCTCGCCGCGCTGGGCGAGGCGCGCGATCTGCTGCACCGGCTCTTTCAAATCGTGCGAGAACACCAGCGCGATGTCGCGCATCTCCTGCACCACCGGTTCGGCGC
>JADJYF010000007.1 GCA_016719885.1 Pseudomonadota bacterium
GTGCGGGCGCCGCGCGCTGTCACCTGCGACGCGTGTTCACGCGTGTTCCAGGTGCAGGATGGCCAGGCGGGCCTTCAACCGTAATCGTGGTAGTCGACCACGCGCCCTTCCCTTGCATGGTCCAGATGCAGGCGAGTTCGGGTTTGACGGTCTCGCCTTTCTTCGCGAAAGCCTTCGACGTCGTCATGGGCGTGCCTTCCCGGAGTCAGCTCGCTGACCACGGTGTCGCCGGCGGCGAGGTGGCGGCGCAGCGAATGCGACCCGCCGGTCGGGCAGCCGTTCGGCGAATTGACGCATGACGGTGAGCATGGCCTCGGCGCCGTGCGGCAGCGCGCCGCGATTGGCGGTGTTCGACATGGATGTCGGGGCCCTTGAGACTTGCCAGCATGTCAGAAGTCCTTGGCGTTAACAGGCGGCTATCCAACGGTTGGCGATGTCGAGCGGGGCGGTCATGACGTGATCCTCGTGACGAATGCGCTCAAGCGTTGCGCGAGGACCGCGAGCCGTCAATTACCGGTCCGGGGACCCCGCGGGTGTGAATTCATCCGCACACCGATTGCCGCACCGACAGGCGGGGCTCGCATTTAAGATGTGCGAATGAATTTGCACCTACGGGGCGGCGTGGAACTTGTCTGTTAGAACAGGTGGCCTTCGCGGATATGCCCCTTGGCTTCGAGCAGGGTGCCACGACCGCGTCGCGTGGCCGGCGCGCCGCTTGGTCAGGCATCGCACTGCTGCTCGGCATCGCCGACGTCGCGCTGCGCCAGGCTGCGTGAGGCGGCCACTGTGTCCGCACCAGCCTTCGCGTGACGCTCAAGGTCGGCAGAGCTTGCGAAGCGGTCGCCGAGCGCTTCGTTGCAGCGCGCCAGCAGCGGCAGCGCTGGCAGGTCGCTCGCGCGCCGGGCGCCGTAATAGAAGCGGAACTCGCGCGGGTCCTGGCGTGCGATGGCGTCGTCGAGCACGGCCGCTATCGGCGCGATGCCGGAGCCCGTCGCACGCACAGCAGCACCGGCCCCTGGCCATCGCGCAGGTAGCTGTTGCCGAAAGGTCCGCTGAGCTTGAAGCGGTCGCCGACACAGCAGGCGCCGAGCGGGGCCGCCCGAAAACGCGCCGCCCACCACTTCGCCGACGGTAAAGTCGAGGTGTGTCGGCGCATGTCGGGCCGGAGGCAATCAGTAGGAGCGTCGCGCGTTGGCCCACGGCGGCGTCAGTTCGACAGGGCGAGCCGGCGTAGAAGTCGAGCGGCGCAGACAAGGCGAGACTGAAGCGCCACAGGCTGGCGGTGAGCTTTTCGATCGACGCCAACTTAACACCGAGTTCGCGCGGCAACAGCAGCGGGCGCGCACGCGCGTCCGCCGTCTGGCGCGCCTCGACCACGAGGTCGCTGAGCGGCCGCGCGCAGCACAGGAGTGCATAGCCTTCGTCGCGTTCGTCTTCGGATAACGAGTAAATGGACGCGCCGCCGTGATCGACCTCGCCATCGCGGACGAGATATTTGCAGCTCGAGCAGTTGCCGTGGCGACAACCGTATTCCAGCGCCACGCCGGCGCGCAGCGCGGCATCGAGCACCGTTTCGTCATCCCGCGCCGCGAAGCTTTCACCGCCCGGCGCCAATTCAATCGAGTGGGAGGTCATGGCATGACTCCGTGTGCGGCCCATCGGAAAAATCTCTTCCGCCGACGGGGAGCTGTCGGCGGAAGAACAAGGGTCCTGTCGTCGGCAGGCTACGCAGGCGTTTCCAGATCGGTCATGTGCGAAGTCACGCGGAACGTCATCGGATCGGTGACCACGCGCCCGACGAAGCTCGACATGATCACCAGCCACGAGCCCAGCGACAGTTTCTCGCCGAGCTCTTCGCCCACGCGCGCGATGTCGATGACGATCTCCCCTTCGCTCGATACCAGCCAGTAAGGGCCGAGGTCCTCGCATTTGACGTGCGGGTGATCGGCGGCCAGGTAATCGAGCGTGGCGTCGGTCTCGGGGCTCTTCACGGGCACGATGCAGACGCGCTGTCGTTGGCAAGGTTGAGGTCCCGGATCTTGTCTTCCGCCACCACCGCGTTCATGCCTCGAACTCCGCCAGCAGCGACGCATCGAGCCCGGCGGCCGTCAGCAGCCGGTTCTGTTGCGCACGCGCCGCCGCCAGCAGCGGCTTGAGATCGACCGCGCCGGCCGGCACGCGATCCGCGATGGCTTGCAGAGCCGCCACCGCGTCGAGCGCACGGTTGCCAGCTTCAGCCAGCCCCTCGATTTCGCCGCGGTTGGGCCGTGCGAGCCGCCGGCAGCTTGTCGTCGATGACCATCCTCACCAGTGCTTGGGTCAGTCCGCGTTGCGGCGGCGGTCGCGGTCGGCGGTGAGTGCTATAGGGCGAGATGCTGTCCTTGGTGCAGCGGCCCCTGGCGGCGGACCAGGCCGCCGATGGCGACTTCGCTGAGCAAGGGCAGGATGACGAGGTTGGTGGCGATGGGGATCTCGCACCAGTCGCTGGTCGCGACCAGTTGTTCGACCAACCGGCGCAGCGGCTGGTAGGCCGGCCTGGTCCAGCCACGTCTGCTTGGCGCCGGCGTCCGACAGGCCCGGCACCGCCATCTCGGCCGCCACCAGGTGGCTGACGATGGCTTGCGCATGGCGCATTTGATCGAAGGCCTGGAAGCACAGCGCATTGCCCAGGCAATCGGACAGCGCTTCGCGTTGCGCCGGCGCGAATGCGCGGAACAGGCCGTTCTCGAAGAACGACCACGCGCGGTAATGCCCGGGCGATGAAGTCGTCCAGCCACGCGCGGTTGTTGTCGGCAAAGGCGCCGGGCCTCGACGCGCTGTCTTCCGGTCAGGCGCTCGATGGCGCGCTCCTGCTCGGCCTGCATGCGCACGTAGGGCCGTTGCCAGAGCTGCGCCGGATCGCGAAACGCGAACCAGTCGGGATGGCGCAGCGCGGTCGATTCCTCGCGCCATGGCGCGCGGCCGTCGGCGGGCGTGAGGAGGTGCCCACCCTTGTCGAAGCCGCCGGTTTCCCATTGCTGGCGAATGGTGACCGCTTCGTATTCCGTCAGGCGCCGCGTGGCCGGCTTGATGAAGCTGAAGTCGCGCGCCGATTCCACGGCCGTGACGGTGTTGGTGACCGGGGCGTTCATTGCACCTCCTGTACCGGCAGCTTGTGCAGCGGATCCTTGATCTCGTAATGCAGGGCGCGGATGTCGTTGATGGTCCACATGCGCTTCATGTTGAGATGCGGCTGGCCGATGGGGTCTTGCCGTCGGCGCGCAGGAAGCCGTTCTGCTCGACGAAGTCGGCGAGATCCATGCCGTCGAATTCCTCGAACAGGGTCGGCGAGCCGAGGTAGCGCTGCGGCTCTTCGCGGAAGATGTGTTCGCAGGCGTCGGAGCAGAACGCATGCTTCTTGCCGTCGATCAGGCGCACGCGCATGGTCGAGATGTCGGGGCGCGGGAACACGCCCGGCATGTGGCACACGCGGCACAGCGGCGGCAGGTTTTCCATCGCCATCAGCGGAATCATGCCGGAGCTCGGGTCGGACATCGCGGCGAAGTCTTCCCACCACTTGCCGAAGTGGTTGTACCAACCGGGTACTTCTTCTCGAACCACTCGAAGTCGCGTGCGTTCAGCGGGTCGTGACGCCAGAACATCAGCGGCCAGCCGGCGAACACCACCATCGCCGCGGTGTGTCCCACCAGAACATGCGGTCGCGCGCTTCCTCGAACCAGCGCGGGATCTCGAGACCGAAAGGTTCGAGCTTGCGGATGAAGCGCGGCCCGGTCGTGGTCGACCCATTCCGTCCATTTCTCGAGATACGAGCTGGTGCGCTCGTCCTGGAAGTAGTCATAGACCGCCGACAACAGCGGGTCGAAGAAATTGTGCTGGCGCCAGAACGCGCGATCGAAATCCTTCTGCAGCATCGGCAGGTTGTCGGGCTCCGATACCACCGCCGCGAGCGTCGCATAGCCATTGGCCATGTGCCGTGACTCATCGGACTGGATGGACAGGAACACGGTCGGCGTGGCCTGGTCGCCGTTGGCGGCGGCTATTTCGGTCATGGCCACGAACAAGGGATTGGTGAAGGCGGTTTCCACCACCGCCTGCAGGTTGACCGCGCCCTCGATGGGGTCGCCGGCAAAGAAGCCCTGCAGCGCGGCGCGGCCGGCACGGCATTGGATGGACTTCGAGCGCAGCGCGATGCCGTTGGAAAAACCCTCCGGGTCGTGAGCGTGTTTCGCCAGGTAACGGGTCAGGTGCGCGACCTGGTTGGTATGGCGGATCTCGTCGATCATCTGCGCCATGTAACCCTGGCGCAGTTCGGCGTTGTCGACCGTGTCGACCAGCTGGCCGGTGGACTTGATGGCGCTGTATTCGCCGAAGCCCGTGACCGGCAGCACCAGCTTCATGATCTCCATCCAGCGCTGGGAAGCCTTGCGCGGCAGCCCGGCGCGCGCCATCACGTCGGACATCGCGCCGTACTGGCGGTCGTCCTTCTCCTGCTCCATCGAGCAGTAGTCGCGTATCAGGTGGCGGAACGGATCCTTGGTGCGTGCCGGGATCTTGTATTTGGTAGGATAGCGTTGAGGTTTGTCGACATAGCTGAACTGCCAGTCGAATTCCTTAACCTGTTGTGGGTTTCAATGATGTGCTGCATGTCGACCTCCGCTCGATTGACGCCCGCGCCGTGCGTCGATGCGAACGAACGCGGCCCCTCGTCCGCCGCGCGGCCTCGAAGCATTGCGGCGGATGTCGATGAACTTAGGCGGGGAGCCAGCCAGCGTGAAGCGTAGAAGCTGCCAAGTTTTCATGCCGAAGGTGACAGCGCATCGATGAAACAGGCCAAGCTCGAACGTGTGTTGATGCCCAACACCTACGTCAAGCACGTGGCCCAGGAGTTCAGCGATCACGAACGTTTGACGACCGGCAGCGGCATTCCCGCCGACGCGCTCCTGACCTATGCCGAGCCCGTCAGCGTCGCCCAGCATTTACAGATCATCCGTAACGCCCTTGAGTTGTCCGGCCGCTCGGATTGGTATTTCGCCTGGGGCCGGCGCATGGCCGAACATTTCCATGGCCCCATCACGCTCGCATGGCTGTCGGCGCCGACCCTCGGCGCGGGCCTCGACACCTTCCTCAAATTCATTCCGAGCCGTGTGCCTTATCACCGCTGGTCGGGCCAGGTGGAAGGCGCGGAGTTCGTGTGCGAAGTGCGCGAGCTCATCGACCTCGGCCCGGTGCGCGTGACGCTGGTCGAGATCCCATTGCTGGTCATGCATGAATACGTGCGCACCATCCGGCCCGGGCCCATGCAGGGTGCGCGCATCGAGCTCAAGTATCCGCCGCCCGAGCACGCCGCCGTGTACGGCGAGTGGTATGGCTGCGAAGTACGCTTCAACGCGCCGCGCAATGCGCTGGTCATACCTGCCGCGTGGCGCGCGGTGCACAACATGGGCCATGACGAAGGCACCTGGACCACCTCGCTGCGACATTGCGAGGTGCTGTGCGCGATCACCGAAGACAAGGACACCCTCACCAGCGTGCGGCGCATGCTGTTCAACCGTTTCGAGCGGCCGCTGGGTGAACGCGTGATCGAGTCTCGAGGAAGTGGCGGCGGCCCTGCATCTATCGCCGCGCACCCTCATTCGCCGTTTGCGCAGCGTCGACACCACCTACCAGGCGGTGGTCGACGGTGTGCAGCAGCAGCGTGCGCGCGAATTGCTGGGCAATCCCAACCTGCGCATCCAGGACGTGGCGGTGGAACTCGGCTACCAGGATCCGAACAGTTTCGCGCGCTCCTTCAAGCGCTGGTTCGCGATGACGCCGGGCGATTACCGGCGCCGCGTGAACGGCGACGACGCCTGATTACTTGTCTTCCACCGCGCCGCCGCGGCTGATGTTTTCGCCATCCCCGGCACGCAGGCTCCAGAATGACAGGCTCGAGATGGCCGTCATCACCGCCAGGGTGAGAAACGCGCTGTGCAGGGCGCCGAGCACCGCCAGACGGTCGCTCTGCGGCAGGTCGGCGAGGTAGAAGCCGGTCACCAGCGAGCCGCAGGCAAGGCCGAACGACAGCGACATCTGCTGCAGGGTGCTGGCCAGGGTGCTGGCCATGCTGACCTCGGCATCGGCGATGTCGGCATAGGCCATGGTGTTCATGCTCGAGAACTGCAGGGAGTTGGCGAGGCCCATGGTGAGTCCCATGGCGACGATGACGACGATTGGCGTCGCCGCGGTGATCAGCGAAAAGCTCGCCATGATCAAGGCCACCAGCAGCGTGTTGACGATGAGGATGCGGCGGTAGCCGAAGCGCCGCAGCAGCGAGGTCGACACCACTTTCATGACCATCGCGGCGGCCGCCGCCGGCATCATCAAGAGGCCCGACTGCCAGGCCGGCAGACCCAGGCCCAGTTGAAACAACAACGGCAGCAGCAAGGGCAGGCCGCCGACACCGAGGCGTGTGACGAATCCGCCCAGCACCGCCACGCGAAAGGTGCGCGTGCGAAACAGCGCCAGCCTGAGCAACGGGTGGCGCTGGCGCCGCGCATGCAGGCCGTAGGCGATGAACAAGCCCACCGCCAGCGCCGCCAAGGCCAGCACGTGAGAGGTGGCGAGCTGATGCTCGCCGAAGATCTCGAGCAGCCACGACAGCAGCGCCGCGGCGCTGACGAACAGCACGAAGCCGCGCAGGTCCAGCGGCCGCGCCACCTCGCCGTGGTAGTCGGGCATATGCTTATGCCCGAACCACCAGGCCGCGAGCCCCACCGGCAGGTTGACGAAGAACATCTCGCGCCAACTCGCGAAGTGCACGATGAGTCCGCCCACCGTCGGTCCCAGCAACGGGCCGAGCAGGGCCGGGATGATCACGAAGTTCATCGCCACCAGCAGCTCGCCCTTGGCGAAAGTGCGCACGATGGCCATGCGTCCGACCGGCATCATCATCGCCGCCGCGATGCCTTGCGGCACGCGCGCGGCGACCAGCAGCGGCGCGCTGGTGGCCAATCCACAGACCAGCGACGACAGCGTGAAGAGCGTGAGCGCCGCCAGGAACACGCGCCGGCTGCCGTAGCGATCCGCCAACCAGCCGGACAAGGGAATGCAAACCGCGAGACTAAGGTGTAGCTGGTCACCACCGCCTTCAGGCTGAGCGGCGTGACGCCGAGGCTCGCGGCCATGGCCGGAATGCCGGTGTTGACGATGGTCGAGTCGAGCTGCTCCATGAACAGCACGGTCGCGACGACCCACGGCAGGTAGCGTTTGGTGGCGGCGTCTTGCATGACAGGGGCGACAGTCTAGCGCGCGCGTGGCCATGCCGGCGTCGACGGACCTCGTTATATACTCGACAGCCTTACCCCGAGGAGCCGAGCCATGAACGACAGCGCAGCCTACACCCCACCCAAAGTCTGGAAATGGGAGAACGCGTCCGGCGGCGCCTTCGCCAACATCAACCGGCCCATTGCCGGCGCCACCCATGACAAGGAGCTGCCGGTCGGCGAGCATCCCTTGCAGCTCTATTCGCTCGGCACGCCCAACGGCGTGAAGGTCACGGTGCTGCTGGAAGAACTGCTGGCGCTCGGCAAGTCCGGCGCCGAATACGATGCGTGGCTGGTCAACATCCTCGAGGGCGAACAGTTCGGCAGCGGCTTCGTCGGCATCAATCCCAATTCCAAGATCCCGGCGCTCCTTGACCGCTCGACCAATCCGCCGACGCGAGTGTTCGAATCGGCCGCCATCCTCATGTACCTCGCCGAGAAGTTCGACGCCTTCCTGCCCAAGAGCGGCGCCGCGCGCGCCGAATGCCTGTCGTGGCTGTTCTGGCAGATGGGCAGCGCGCCCTATCTCGGCGGTGGCTTCGGGCACTTCTATGCCTATGCGCCTAGCAAGATCGAATACTGCATCAACCGCTTCACCATGGAAGTCAAACGTCAGCTCGACGTGCTCGATCGCAATCTCGCCGAGCGTCCTTATCTCGCCGGCGATGAATACACGCTGGCGGATATCGCGGTGTGGCCGTGGTATGGCGTGTTGTGCACGGGCGATCTGTACAACGCCCAGGAGTTCCTCGACGTCACGTCCTACACCCACGTGCAGCGCTGGGCGAAGGACATCGAAGCGCGCCCGGCGGTGCAACGCGGCCGCCGCGTAAACAAGACCTGGGGCCCGGAAGAAGAGCGCGTGGTGGAGCGTCACTCCGCCGCCGACTTCAAGTAACGCCAACCCATTCAACCACGAGAGCAACAGCATGACGACCGCAGGCACGCGCAAATCCATCTTCATCACCGGCGCCGCCAGCGGCATGGGGCTCGAGACCGCGCGCCTGTTCGCGGCCGGCGGCTGGTTCGTCGGCGCCTATGACCTCAACGAAGCCGGGCTCGCCGCACTGGAGGCTGAACTCGGCGCCGCCAACTGCATGGCGCGCCGTCTCGATGTCACCGACCGGGACGCCTATCGCGGCGCGCTGGCGGAATTCGCCGGCGCCACCGGCGGCAAGCTCGATCTCTTGTTCAACAACGCCGGCATCGGCAAGGGCGGGCGTTTCGACGAGCAGTCGTTCGAGGACATCATGGCGGTGGTCAACGTCAACTTCATCGGCGTGCTGAACGGCATTCACCTCGCCGCGCCGCTGTTGAAGGCGACGCCCAACTCGCTGTGTTTTTCGACGTCCTCGTCGTCGGCGACCATGGGCATGCCGGGCATCGCGGTCTACTCGGCGACCAAGCACGCGGTGAAAGGCCTGACCGAATCCCTGTCGAGCGAATTCGCGCGCTACGGCGTACGCGTCGCCGATACGCTGCCGGGCCTCATCGATACCCCGCTCATTCCCGATGCCTTGCGTCACGGCGCCGCCAACAGCGGCATGTTCCGTCTCATCCAGCCTGTGGAAGTGGCCAAGGCGGTGTGGGCCTCCTACCACGACGAGCCCGACCGCCTGCACTGGTTCGTACCGGCCGAGATCGGCGATCTCGACAAGGCCTCGGCGCTGGACCCGGAAGGCACGCGCGCCAAGTTGGCGGTGAATGCGGCGTTTCTCGACGAATGAATTCGAAGCGCGCCTGGCATGGACGCCGGCGCGGACTGTCATTCGGAGTGCGGGGACAGTGAATTGCTGTCAGGGGTGCGGCGCGCACGCTTCGAAGTGCGACATAGCGCGGGCAGTTCCGATCCTGTGAACCTCGTCATCATGCGCCAGCACCCGTTATCCGTCTGTCGTCACCGCCCTGAGAAGGAATTCACCATGGACAAGCGCCAACCATCCCCTTTCGTACTGACCGCCGCCTTGGTGTCGTGCACGATGATCTTTGGCGTCGTCAAGGCCGGGCCTGCCTCGCTGGATAGTGATGCCGACAACAACACTAGCGTCGGTAGCGGCGTATGGCCCGGCTTGCTGGTGACAGGTATTCAGGTCGAAGGCAAGAACAACAGCGGCTTCGGCTTTTCCGCTCTGCACAATCTCACTACCGGCGCCGGGAATTCGGCCTTCGGTGTTTCCGCCCTCGGCAGTGTTTCCTCGGGGCAGGGCAATAGCGCTCTCGGCGAACACGCGCTGGCCGGCGGTGACACGAGCCATTTTCAGAGTGCTTTCGGCTTCTTTGCGCTGGAAGCCGGGGGTGGTGGCGTCGGAGAAAACAACGCTTTCGGCGCCTTCGCCCTCCAGTCAGCCACCGGCGGGCATAACAACGCTTTTGGTGTCAAAGCGTTGCAGAGCAATCACGCGGATGACAATAGCGCCTTTGGTCACGAGGCGCTGATGGCCAATCTTGGTAACGAAAACTCCGCTTTCGGTGCTCACGCGCTCCGCAGCAGCAGCGGTGAGTCCAATACCGCGCTCGGCTATTCCGCGCTGCAATCCTCGGCGGGCGACCAGAATGTTGGCGTGGGTGCCTACACCCTGAATACCAATTTCGGCAACAACAACGTCGCGGTAGGGAGCAACGCGATGCTGGTCAATGGCGCTGGCAACACCAACGTCGCCATCGGCGTGAGCGCTTTGAGGGTCAACGACCAGGGCAGCTTCAACATTGCTCTCGGCTTCCGTGCCATGCAGACAAATGCCACGGGCAGCTTCAACCAGGCGCTCGGCGCAGACGCGCTCAAACAGAACCATAGCGGTAGCGAAAACATCGCCATAGGTCATGGCGCCCTTTTCACCAACAACACTGGCTTGCGCAACGTTGCGGTGGGCTCCAAAGCGCTGTTTTACAACTCCACCGGAAGGGACAATATCGCGGTGGGCAATGCCTCGGGCTCGGTACCGACAGCGGGGATTTCGAATATCCACATCGGCCATGCCGGCATGGCCGGCGATACGCGCCTGATTCGCATCGGCCGCCAAGGAACGCAGATGAAAGCCTTCATCGCGGGTGTCCGTGGCGCGACGGTGAGCGGCGCGAGCGTGGTGGTGAACAGCCTCGGCCAGCTCGGCGTGCAAAGCTCATCGCGGCGCTACAAGGACGACATTGCGCCGATCGGCGACGCCAGCGACGCATTGCTCAATTTGAAGCCGGTCACTTTCCGCTACAAGGAAGCCGATGAGACGGGCAACAAGCCGCTGCAATACGGTCTCATCGCCGAAGACGTCGCGAGGGTGCTGCCAGCGCTGGTGGTCTACGACGATCATGGGCAGCCCGAGACGGTCGCCTACCAGATGCTGACCAGCCTGCTCTTGAACGAATTCCAGAAGACCCATACCAAGCTCGATGCAGTGGAAGCACGGGCTCGTAATGAGCTGGCAGCGGCGAATGCGCGGGCGCAGGCGGCGGAGGACGCAGCACAGCGAGCCAGCGCGATTGCCGCGCAGGCTATGCATGAGATGCAATCCCTGCACAATGAGATGACGGCGCTGCGCGCGGCTTCGCGTCGGCTCGAAGCCGCGCAAAATGGCGCGACGATTGCAACGGCGAGCGAGCCCTGACGCGCAGGGCGTGACTGCAGCAGGGCGTCGGGCTGTGTCCCGATGTCGAATTATTCTCCGCGCGCCCTCGGGTAGTGCCTGTAATGGGCTTTAGCGAGGCCGCGGTTCAGCTCGCCATTGCAATTGGCCGATGTCGCCCCCAGTTAGTGCCCAATGCGCGTTTCAAATTCATCGTCCTGGAGGACCACCATGCGTCGATTCCTGCCAGCCTCGCTGCTACTGCTGTCGCTGTCGCTGGCGCTCAGCGGCTGCGGTTACAACACCCTGCAAAGCACCGACGAGCAGGTCAAATCGAGCTGGTCGGAGGTCATCAACCAGTACCAGCGCCGCGCCGATCTCATCCCTAACCTGGTCAACACCGTGAAGGGCTTTGCCGCGCAGGAGAAAGACATCCTGCTGGGCGTGACCAATGCGCGCGCCAAGGTCGGCAGCATCCAGGCCACGCCTGAACTCGTGAACGACGCGGAGGCCTTCGCCAGGTTCCAGGCCGCCCAGGGGGAATTGAGCACGGCCTTGTCGCGCCTCTTGGTGGTGTCGGAGAACTACCCGCAGTTGAAGTCCGATGCCCAACTTCCGTGACCTGCAGGCGCAGCTCGAGGGCACCGAGAACCGCATCGCGGCGGTGGCGCGCAACCCGCTACATCAAGGCTGTGCAGGAATACAACGTCACGGTGCGGTCCTTCGACCAATTTCATCGCCATGGCGTTTGGCTACCAGACCAAGCCGAATTTCACGGTCGAGAACGAAGCCGCCATCGCCAAGCCGCCCACCGTCGACTTTGGCAATGCCGCGCCCGCGCCCACCGCGCAACCAGGCACGGCGGGCGGCGGCGCACAGTGATGTCATGAAGGCGTGGCGGGCGGTGTTGGCCGCGCTGCTGTTGCTGACAGCCGCGGCCGCCGGCGCGGAAGTGGCGGTGCCGAGATTCGAGCAGCGCGTGACCGATCTCACGGCTACGCTCGGCGCCGCGGTCGCCGCCGATCTCGAGCAGCGCACGGCGGCATTCGAAGC
Organism: Pseudomonadota bacterium; assembly: GCA_016719885.1. NCBI lineage: Bacteria > Pseudomonadati > Pseudomonadota > Pseudomonadota bacterium. Next base: position 11,912 of record JADJYF010000007.1, read on the forward strand.
GCGCAAGGGCAGCCGGTCGCGGTGTTGATGGTGGCCACCACCGCGCCCGAGACCATCGAGCAATACGCGCTGCGCGTCGCCGAGCAATGGAAGCTTGGGCGCGCCGGCATCGATGACGGCGCCCTGCTGGTCATCGCCAAGGACGATCGCGCGCTGCGCATCGAAGTCGGCTATGGCCTCGAAGGCGCGTTGAACGATGCCACCGCCAAGCGCATCGTCAGCGACATCATCGTGCCGTATTTAAAACGCGGCGATTTCGAGGCGGCGTCGGCGGCCGGCGTCACGCACATGATGAAAGTCAGTGGACGGCGAAGCCCTGCCACCGCCCGCCCGCGAACGCGACCCCGATGGCGGCCTGTCGAAATATTTTCCCGTGCTGTTCATCCTCACCCTTTTCATCGGCGAAGCATCGCGCGTGATGTTCGGCCGCGCGTGCCCGGCGGTCGTGACCGGCGGCGCGGTGTCGCTCATCAGCTGGATGCTGCTCGGCGGACTGCTGTTGGCGCTGACGGTGGGCGTGTTCGCGTCGCTGTTCACGCTCATGGGCGGCCTGCCCGGGCGCGGCAGGGGCGGCTTGGGCGGCGGGCGATTCGGTGGCTTCGGCGGACGTGGCGGCGGCTTCAGCGGCGGTGGCGGCGGTTTCGGTGGCGGCGGCGCGTCGGGGCGCTGGTGAGCATGCGTTTCCAACGCCTGTGCCGCCATCTCGCCACCCGCCACGCGCATCTGCGGCGCGCGTTTCCCGAACGCAGCCTCGCGCGCATCGAAGAGGCCATCAAGGCCAGCGAGCAAAGCCATGCCGGTGAGATCCGGTTCGTGGTCGAAGCGGCGCTGGATGTGCCCGCGCTGCTCAACGACCAGGCGCCGCGCGAACGCGCGCTCGAAGTGTTTTCGCAGCTGCGGGTGTGGGACACCGAGCACAACAACGGCGTGCTGGTGTACCTGCTGCTGGCCGACCGGGACGTGGAGATAGTCGCCGATCGCGGTATCGCCGCGCGCCTGCCGCCGTCGGCATGGGAAGACATCTGTCGTGACATGGAAGCGGCATTTCGTGAGGGTCGCTACGAGGCCGGCGTGGTCAATGGCATCGCCGCCATCGGCCGCCATCTCGCCGCGAGTTTTCCCGTCAACGGCGTGGCGCGCAATGAACTGGACGACCGTCCGCGACTGCTCTGACGGCGAGGCCGCGCACGTTTCGCGCCCGGCACGTGGTCGGCTGTGAACGTGGACGAACGGCGTCCGGTCAAGGGTGCCGAGGGCGTACACTGCCGCCAGTGACGCGGGGTGTTCATTCATGCACATAGAATTTCTGGGCGCCGCCGGCGAAGTGACCGGCTCCTGTCACCTGTTGACCGTCGGCGGCCGGCGCGTGCTGCTCGACTGCGGCCTCATACAAGGCAGTCGCACCGACGAGGCGCGCAATGCCGAGCCGTTCGCCTTCGATCCCGCCAGCATCGACGCGGTGGTGCTGAGTCACTCCCATATCGACCATGGCGGCCGCCTGCCGCTACTGGTCAAGGCCGGTTATCGCGGCCCGATCTACACCCACGGCGCGGCCCGCGATCTATGCGAGATCCTGTTACGCGACGCGGCCTTCATCAACGAAAAGGAAGTCGAATGGGAGAACCGCAAGCGCGAACGCAAAGGCCTCGCGCCGCGCCTGCCCCCGTACTGCGTCAGCCGAGAGGCCGAGCGCGCCATGCAGCGCTTCGTGAGTTTGAATTACAACGAAACGCATACCACGTGCCGGGCGTGAGCCTGCGCCTTAATTGATGCCGGGCAGTCCCCGGTTCGTCCATCGTCGAACTCGAACTCGAGGAAAAGGGCCGGCGTTGCTGACCGGTGTTCCCGCGATCTCGGCCAGCGGCGCCGCCATCATGCGCGACCTGAGCGTGCTCAGCGCCGCCGATTTTTTCGTGATCCTCGAAAGCACCTACGGCGATCGGCCGCACCGCTCGCAGGCCGAAACGCTGGACGAGATGGCGGCGGTATTACGCGAAGCGGACGCGGCCGGTGGTATGTGTTGATCTCGGCTTTCGCCGTCGGCCGCAGCCAGGAACCGGCTGCACCTCTTCGGTCGCTATTTCAGGAGTGGGATCCGCACACTGGCGCATCGTGCTCGAGCGTCCGCTCGCCATCGAAGCGACCGAGATCTACGTGCGTCAGGCAGCGAGCCGCGTCGATGCCGAGGCGCGCGAGCCGTTCCCGGACGCCAGCGCCGCCTGCCGGTGCCGCCCAACCTGAGAGACAGGCACCGCCGCGCAGTCCATGGCGTCTCAAACCGTGCCGCCGGCGGCACGATCATCATGGCCGGTAGCGGCATGTAACGGCGGTCGCATTCTGACGCATCATCTGAAAACAACGCGTGGCGGCGCGACCGCCATATCGTGATGGTCGGTTTCCAACGCCGCGGCACGCTGGGCCGCGCGCTGGTCGACGGCGCGCTACATCCGCCCGTGGGCGAGACCATACGCGTGAATGCCAAGGTGCATACCCTGGGCGGCTTTTCCGCCCACGCCGACCAGGGCGAACTGTCGCGCTGGTATGGGCATTTCCAGCACAAGCCGCGCCTGGTGCTGGTGCACGGCGAAGCCAGTGCGCAGCAGGCGCTGGTACAGCGTATCGAAGATGACCATGGCGTCACGGCGCACATCGCCGCGCGCGGCGAGTCCCCGCACTGCCGACGCACTGAGCCTTAGCCGGCGCCGGCCTTGCGGAACGTGAGGTTGTAGCGATAGGCGCCGGTCAGCGCGTGCTGGCCTTCCGCCAACTCGGCCACGCCATGGTAGGTGAGCCGCGCCGGGCCGCCCCACACCACCACGTCACCGTGCGCGAGCGCGATGCGCCGCGTGTCGTCCTGGCGGCGCGCCGCCCCACAGGAAACGCGGCGGCACACCCAGCGACACCGATACGATGGGTTGGCCGAAATCGCTTTCGTCCTTGTCCTGGTGCAGCGACAGGCGCGCGCCGCGCGCATAGCGATTGACGAGGCAGGCATCGGGATGGAAGTCCTCGAAGCCGGCGGCCAGGGCGGCGCTGAGCGCGAGTGCGTGTTGAACGCGGCCGGCATCGCCGGCCAGGGTTCACCGCTGTCCGGATCGCAGGCCTGGTAGCGATAGCCGCGCCGGTCCGACACCCAGCCCAGCGCGCCGCAGTTGCTCATCGCGACCGACATGCGATGGCCGCTGAGCGTGACGAGATGGCGGAACGGCGCGCGTGCGTCAGCGCCGCGATGTCCTCTACCAGCGCGGCGGCCTCGGCCAGCGCGAAGCCGCGCAGCAGCCAGGCGCCCTCGCTCAAAGCCTGGCGCGCTTCGTCGGCGAACAAAGACAGTGTCATGGCGCGATGCCCATCCTTTTATCGGCGTGCCCTCGGCAGGGCGCCAGTGTGGTCCGCGCTGGCGATGCGCGCCTCCCGTTGTTTGCGCGCTGGCCGCGCATGCCACCGATACCGGTCATGCCGCGCGCATCGCAATGCGCAAAGCTACGACCGCCATCACCGTTCATGTATTTGCACCCCGCGCCGCGCTTGCGGCGTCTTTGACACTCCTATGCTCAACGTGGGCTCGATGCGTCACCCATCACCCCACGTCACCCGTACGTTGAAAGGAGAGGACCATGGCCAGCGAGATCACCCTGTTCACTCAACGCCGGCGTGACTGGAAAGCGGAGGTCGAAGCCCGGAAGAACAACGCCCTGGTGTACAAGAGCATAGGCACCGTGTCACGGTCTATCATCATCGCGAGCAGACTAAGAACATCTGGGGTAACACCGTCACTGACTGCGCAAGGCGGCCCCGCCCATTTCATCACTAACGTCTATCGCGGCAGCGGCCGAGCGCCGCCACGCGCAGCACGACCCGTAAGAAAAGCCAGCTTATTGTGAACTGAAGGGAATGGGCGGTGGGCGTGACCATTACCCCGCCGGCCGACAGCTTGACGATGTCGCCGGTGGCGCAAGATCCTCGATCTCGATTCGGTGACCGGCACGGTCAGCGTCGTGATTGGCAGTGAGGTGCTGCGCGGTGAAGTGACGAGCCAGCAGCGTGCCCAGCGATTCCAGCATCTGGTGAACACGCATGTGGTCGCGGCGTCGTCTCGACTAAGGGGCGTTGCGCGCCTGCGCATCGTCGAGGCCGCGCGCGCCGATCCGCGGGCATCGATAGCCAGGACGAGCTCGCGCCGAGCTGGAACGAACAGCAGCTCGCCGCATTCTGCGTGAGCGCGGCTCGAGGACATCGCGCGCCATGCGCGGGCGGGCGATGCGGTCCAACCGCGCGTATCGCGTGGTGGATCGGCGCTCGCCGACCCGGCTCGACACTGGCGCCGCGCGGCTCGACGCCCTCGAGATCGGCGCGGCCTTCAACCTTGCCGTGGCGCTGTTCGACACCGCCATCGACGAAGCGCCGATCCCGCGCCTGGCGCTGGTCGAGGCGCTCGCGCCGCAACGCCTGGCGCAGCGTTTGAAGAGGCCGGGCGACGACCGCGCGCGATTGCGCTCGGAACATGCCGCCGCCGCGTGCGTGGTGCATCTTTTCGATCGGGCCCTGGCGCTTGCGGCCATGCGTCATGCCGGCGAGCCGCAACGCATCGAACGCCTGTGCGCCATGCTGGACGCCATGTATCGCAGCGTGCTCGGCCAGGGCGACGACCCCTTCGTTGCCAAGACCGGCCCGGTGATGTTCATCGGCGAAGTGGCCTCAGGTGGCGATATCGCGCGCGCGCGGCCGCTGTACGCCGCGCTCGCGCGCCTGTGCCAGCTGTGGGACGACGCGCTCGACATCGCCGAGGACCTGACCGCGCTCGCGCCCAATCATTTCCTGGGCAAGGGGCGGGGTGTCGACGTGGCGACCACCGTGGTCTACCTCGCGCGTGGTCTCGCGCGCGTCACCGCCGGCGCGGTCGTGCACGGCCACATCGAACGCGAACTCGGCGCGGCGCTGGCCGCCACCCTCGAGGCGGCGCATGCCTGGCATCCGCACAGCCATGCGCACCTTGCAGCTATGCCGCACGCTCTTGAATTGAGCGCGCGGCGGGCTGCGACGCAGTCTTGCGCTGTTGGCCGGCGCGCTCGGCGACCGCGTCGGCGAAGTGGACTTTGCTGCGCCATCCACCGCGCGCACTGCTGCATGCCGATGCCACGCCGAGCGCCGCGCGCATCGACGAGGCCATCGCCGCTGCCGTCGGCTTTCTCGAGGCCCGGCAGCGGTGCGACGGCAGCTTGCGAGGTTTCTGTCTCTATCCCGGTGCATCGAGTGACTGGCTGACGGCGCACGTGTGCTTCGTGGTCGAAGCGGTGCCGGCGCTCACCGGCTTGGCGCGCCGTGCCGCCGCCTACCTCGCGGCCCATGGCGCCGACGATGGCGGCTGGGGTTACAACCGGCGCGTGGCGGTGGACTGCGACAGCACCGCGCAGGCCCTGATGGTGACGCAGCGTTTCGATCTGTCCCTGCCGTCGTTCATCGGCGAAAGTCTCGCCGCCGCGCAGAGCGACGACGGTGGCTATCCCACCTACGTGCCGCAGGGCGCCGCCAACCCGGCCCACGGCTGGCAGGCCCCCCATGCCGAGGTGTCGGCCATGGTACTGGTCTGGCTGCGGCGCGGTGGCGGCCATGCACGCCGCGCGACGCGCTGCGAGGCGTGGCTCGCGAAGCAGCGGCGCGCCGGCGTGCTGCCGGCCTATTGGTGGAACGATGACGCCTATGCGCTGTGGTTGGACGCGCGCCTGGGTGATTTGCCGGCGCAAGCGGCGCCCGCGCTGGCCGCCTTGCTCGGGCGCGGACTGGCCTGTCCGCAGGCGGCGATGGCGCTCAGCGCCGCCGTGGCGCTGGGTGGTTTCGATGGGGCCTGCACGGCGGCCGCGCGTCGCCTGCTCGCCATGCAACCTCCTCGCCGACGGTTCATGGCCGTGCGCGCCGTGCCTGCGGGTGACCGCGCCCGGCGAATACACGGCGTCGCCGCAAGCGCGCGGCAGCGTGGTCGCCGACAGGCGTCGCGTGTTCGCCACCGCCCATGCGGTGGCGGCCCTGCAGGCGTTCGCCCTCAGCCGCGCGCGCGATGGCGCAGCGCGCCCAGCGTCGCCAGTGCCGGCGCCAGCAGGGCGAGACCGCCCGGCAGCGGCGTCGGCGCCCTTGAGCTCGACCATGAAATTGCCGAACTGGTAGCCGACCGCCGCTTCGTTGCCAACGATGAGGCCGGGCCCCATGGACAGCACGCTGTAGCTGAAGCTCACGCGGTAGCGGCCCTTGGCAAGACCGTTCAACTCCGCATCGGCGCGCGCGACGGCATGGGTGATGTAGATCAGCGCCGGCCCCGGTGAGCCCTGGGCCTCGGTAAAAGACGCTGGCGTAGGCGAGGTCGGCTATCGCATCGCCCTTGGCGAACAGCGCATCGATATGCGATTCGGTGTCGGAGCTGCGATCTATCTGCACGACATCCGGCGAGCCGGTGAAGATGTCGACATGCGCCACGGTGTCCGTCACCCAATAGGGCACGGCTTCCGCCGACGCGCGCGGCGCGTGAACGATGATGGTGGCCAGCGCGCCGATGGCGAGCCAGGATTTGCAAGACATAGATCCCTCCGCGTGACGGTCGACGCGACATGTCGACTTCGTTCAAGCGTAGCGAAGGCCGCGCGCGCCAAGCTGACCGGGGTCAGTTATGAACTCTCCGGTGCGCGGCATTGGCCATCGCCGCCCAGCGCTCGAGCTGTGAGTTGCCCCTCGCCGGCGTCCTGTTGATATAACTACGCCTGCATGGGATGTCACGGTGCGTGCCTCCCGACAGGAGCCCGAGGATGAGAGCCACGCGCATGTACTTCAACGCCTTTCGCATGAACTGCGTGACGCACATGTCACCGGGCCTGTGGACGCGCGAGGACGACCACATGGTCGACTACACCTCGCTCGAGCACTGGACCGAGTTTGCCAAGTTGCTGGAGCGCGGTTGTTTCGACGCGGTGTTCCTGGCCGACGTGGTCGGCCCATACGATGTCTATGCCGGCAATCGCGATGCGACTTTGACCGAGGCCACGCACCTGCCGATCAACGATCCGATGCTGCTGGTGCCGGCCATGGCCGCCGCCACTCGCCATCTCGGCTTCGGCTACACCAGTTCCATCATGCAATATCACCCTTTCACGTTCGCGCGCCTGATCTCGACGCTGGATCACCTGACGCGCGGACGCGTTGCTTGGAACATCGTCACCTCGTTCACCAAGAGCGCGGCGCGCAACTACGGGCTCACCAACCTGCCGGATCACGACGTGCGCTACGCCATGGCCGACGAGTACACGCGCCTGTGCTATCGCCTGTGGGAAGAGAGCTGGGCCGACGACGCGGTGTTGAAAGACAAGCAGCGCGGCATCTATGCTGACCCGCGCAAGGTGCGCGACATCGATCACGACGGCGAGTATTACACACGTGCACGGCTGCCACATCTGCGAGCCCTCGCCGCAACGCACGCCGGTGCTGTTCCAGGCGGCGCCTCGAGGCGGCACGGCCTTCGCCGCCGAGAACGCCGAATGCGTGTTCGTGATCGGCGCCAATCCGCGCGTGGCGGGCGATTACGCGCGCACCGTGCGCCAGGATGGCGAACTTCAAGCGCAGTCCCGACGACGTGCTGTGCTTCGCCTACATGAAGATCATCACCGGCGGCAGCGAGGCCGAGGCGCGCGCCAAGTACGAGGAGTATCTTTGGGATGTCAGCTACGAAGGCGCGATGGCCCTGCTGTGTGCGTGGACCGGTATCGACTTCAGCCACTACGAGCCCGATCAACCGATCGAATACATCGACACCAACGCGGTGCGCACGGTATTGCACAGCTTCACCGCCGGCGACAGCAGTCGCCGTTGGACGCTGCGCGACGTGGCGCGCTTCGTCGGCATCGGTGGCGCCGGGCCGGTGCTGGTCGGCGCGCCCGAGCAGATAGCCGACACGCTGGAAGAATGGGTGGCGCAGGGCATCGATGGCTTCAACCTGTCCTACGCAAGCTTGCCGCGCAGCTACGAGGATTTCATCGACGCGGTGGTGCCGGTACTGCAACGCCGTGGCCGCATGCAGACCGAGTACCAGGGCGGCACGCTGCGCGAGAAGCTGTTCCCGGGGCGCGCGGCGCGCATCGCGGCACCGCATCCGGCGGCGGCTTGTCGCTATCCGCACCCTGAGTGACCATCGGCTCGAGCCCATCCTGGGCGAGGGTACGGCGGCGATGCATGTCGATGAGCAACTGAACGACCCGGCATTTTTCGCGACCGGCGCGCATTACGCCTTGTTCGATCGCCTGCGCGTCGAAGACCCCGTGCACTGGACCGCGAGCCCCAATGGGCGCGGCTACTGGTCGGTGTTCCGCCACGCCGACATCAAGACCGTGCTGCACGACGCCACGCGCTTCAGCTCCGCGCGCGTGCAATCGACCTTCGTCGGCGGCTTGAAGCATTTGCCGGTAAAGTTGAAGGCGCGCCGCGCGGGGTCATCCATGGCACCTACATCGCCACCGCGTTCGCCTCGGTTATCATCGTTTCCAATCATTCAAGGCACACACAAGGAGATTCCCATGGCCAATGCCCAGATAGACATGATTTGCACGCTGCTGAAGGAAAACCCGCCGATCAAGCCGGGCGCCTCGCTGGCCGAAACGCGCCAGGCGCTCGATTCCATGGGCAAGTCGGTGCCGAGCCTGCCCGATGTCAGCGCCGCGGCGGTGAGCGCCGGTGGCGTCGCCGCCGAGTGGCTGACGCCGGCCAATAACGACCAGGACAGCGTCGTCCTCTACCTGCACGGCGGCGGTTATCTCCTGGGCTCGGTCGATTCGCACCGCGCCTTGCTCGAGCGCCTGGCCAAGGCCAGCGGTCGGCGTGTGCTCGCCATCAATTACCGTCTCGCCCCCGAAGCGCCGTTCCCGGCGCCGGTCGAAGACGCCTGCACCGCCTATCGCTGGTTGCTGGCGCAGGGCATCGCCGCCAAGCGCATTGCCATTTCCGGCGATTCGGCCGGCGGCGGCCTGGTGCTGGCGACACTGCTGGCGCTGCGCGATGCCGGCGACGCGCTGCCGGGCTGCGCGATACCGATCTCGCCATGGACCGACATGGAAGGCACCGGCGCTTCGATGGAAAGTCGCGCGGCCGTCGACCCGATGGTGCAGAAAGGCCCGCTCCTGGAGATGGCCGGCGCCTACCTGCAGGGCGCCGATACCAGGAATCCGCTGGCCTCACCGCTGTATGGCGATTTCAAAGGCCTGCCGCCGCTGCTGATCCAGGTCGGCGACGCCGAGACCCTGCTCGACGACACCACGCGCATCGTGCCCAAGCTCAAGGCCGCCGGCGTCGATGTCACCATGGAAGTGTGGCCCGACATGATCCATGTCTGGCACCTGTTCGCACCGATGCTCGACAAAGGGCCAGGAAGCCATCGACGGCATCGGGCGTTCCGTGCGCAAGCACTGCGGCTGACGGCCTCGCGCTGGCAGATCTGTAGGTGCGAATTCATTCGCACATGGAGGCGCGGCGATACGTCCAGGCTTGGCTTCAGTGTGCGAATGAATTCGCACCTACAGGAACATCAGGCACCAGGCAATAATTCGACCTTGTCGCCGACCTGCACGCGGCCGGGCGTCACCACCTCGGCATAGGTGGCGAAGCCGGGCGTCGCGTAGCCGGGCAACATGCCGTCCGGCAACGCGGCTTTCTCGCGGTACTTGATCAAGCCGCGCATCACTTCCTGATCGCGCACGCCGCTGGCGGGATTGAAGCCCGTGATGCCACAGCGCGGTACCGGCGTGCGAACCCTGAGCGTGGCGGCGCCGACCTGGACCAGGCGACCGTCCCACGCATCTTCTTCATGCTCGACGCTGTTCTCGAACACGAAGCCGGCTCGGAAGCGCGCCGCATCCACCGGCGCGCCGACTTCGCGCGCCAGGCGGCGCAGCGAGCCGGTGGTGACGAAAGTGATGGGCAGCACATCGACGCCGCCATTGCCGAGCGTGCAGCGCGCGAGTTGCATGGGGCGCGCGGCGAACCGCGAGAGCTCTTCGCCCCACGGCCCTTCCACCACCGCCATGTCGATGTCGCGCAGGCCGGCGTGGTTGACGGCAAAGCGTCGACCGCTGCCGGCGGCCGGGCCGCGCACGCAGCGCCCGTCGGGCAAGGTCAGGGTCAGCTGGTCGGCGCTGGCATCGAAGTCGAAGCGCAGCGGAAAGAAATCGCCGTGCTTGTCCGACGAGACGAACTTGTCATCGGCCTCGATCAGCGCGAACTCGCGATCGTGACGGATGCCGGTGCTGAGCACGTCCACCCATTGCGGATGCAGGAACTGGGTGGCTTTGACATGGACCTGGCCTATCTGCGCGACCGTCATCATCGATGCATCTCCCTTGGGCTGTGGCGGGTGTGAATACCGTGGCCGGCCATGATACGCCGCGGCGGGCGCACGCCCCTACTGGCGCAGCCGGGCAAACACCCGGGTGAGGCCCATCACGCGCTCGATGTATTGGCGCGGGTCGTGATCGCCACAGCGCTGGCCCGGCGCGAGGCGCAGGCCGCGCGCCGCATAGCGGTTGGCGGCGCCGGCGCCGCACAGGTGCGTGAGGATCGCGAGCTCCTGCTGCTGGCGCACACTCGCCTGGCCGATGCGCTGCCGCGCCAGGATCTCGCGCACCCTGCGATCGAGGTTCGACGATGCAAGTTCGACGGCATGGGACGGGATCACCCGCGCATAGAAATTGTTGAACCAGCAGCTGCGCATGTCGTGCCACGGGCCGTCGGCCACCACGCGGTGATCATGGATGCAGTAGCGCTTGGCCTCTTCGAACGTACCGTCGGTGAATTGGTACATGCCGACCGCGCTGGATGCCGGTCGGTAGATCTCGAACAGGTTGAGGGTGGTGGCCCAGCGCCAGTAGGTGCGCGCCACCGGGTTGCCCGAGGCTTCCTTCTGCGCGAGCGCCGCCAGCAGTTCCGGCGTCATGATGGCGGTCGAGTGGGCGAGGAACAGCGGCCCGTAGCTCCGCCAGGTTTCACTTGGGGTCTTGTACAGATCGTCGCTGACCGGAAAGAACAGCTCCGAGGGTTTGCGCGCCACCTGGTAGAGCCAGTTGACGCCGGGCACCAACACCAGCGACAGCAGCACGCCGATCAGGAGGTACACGGCGCTCGGCACGCGCGCGAGGCGCGTGATACGCGCCAGCCACAAGGTCAGTCGCGGAACGGTGGGGGAACGAGATCTCGATGGCGCTTGCGCGCTGGCCGGCTTGCGTGGGCCGGTGCGCGGCTTGCGAGGCGGCTTGCCCGCCGTCTCGCGCGGTGGGGATTGGCGGCTTTTGGCGGCCCGCGGCTTGCGCGGATGAGAGGCTCGTGACATGGCGGCAGGCTGGCGTTCGAGGCCCAGCCTATCGCGCTTAGCGGGTTATTTCGAGCGCCACTGTCACTCGATGAACCTGTAGGTGCGAATTCATTCGCACACTGAAATCCGCGTCCTCGCGATGTCGGCGTAGCGGCGCGCGCCGCTTCCATCACCCGCGAGCGCGACGCCGACGCGCCACGCCCGCGATGCCGCCCAAGGCCAGCAAGGCCAGGCTGGAAGGCTCCGGCACCGCGGTCTGCGGGCGGCTGAAATCGAGCGACACGTCGTCGAGAATCAGGCCGAGATTATCGCCGCCGGCATTCTCGAAGCTGAGCGCACCGCTGCCGGCGGCGGCGGCGAGCGTGATGGTGCGGGAGACGTTCTGCAGGCCGGCATTGGCGGCGAGGGTGAACACCTCGTTGTAGATGCTGCCGAGCGCGACCGTCACCGAATTGCTGTCGCCGCGCGTCGAGCCGCCGAGCTGGAAGGTGAGGGTGTAGGTGCCGGCCAGCAGGTTGAACGCGGTATTGGTGGTGATCTTGCCGGCGTTGCCGGACGAGCCGTCGAGATCGAGGTAGTGGCCGTTGCCGGGATAGAAATCGAAGGACCCTCCGGCACCGATGACGTCGATGGTGCCATCGCTGATCGTCCGTCCGAGAGTTCAAGCCCCGTATTGAGGCCCAGCCCTTCGCTGTCGAAGTTGTCGCTGAACAGCGGCACGGCCTGCGCGGCGGTGGCCGACAGCAGCGAGACGGCGAACGTGAGGGCGAGGGTGCGGCGCATGGGACTGTCCTTTTCGAACGGTGGTTGGCTTGGGTCTTGACCTTGAACGGTCATCGGCCTCGACTCGATGATTTCAGAAGCCTGGCCGCACGCGCTAGGGGAGGCCGGTTATACAGGATAAATCCGGACGAAGTGTGATGGCTTCCCGTAATGCGCGCCGGCTGGCGGCCAATGCCCCACGCCGGCGCTGCCCACAAAGGGATGCTGCGCCGCGCCCGTCGAGGCTACTATCCTGGCTCTGACACCCGGGAGGTCGTCATGCGCACATGGTCTGCGGATTAGTCGGCATCGGGCGCATGGGCAGTCTCATGGGCGCGCGCGCCTCCTCGAGCGCGGCCATGAAGTGCACGTGTATGACATCAGTGCCGATGCCGTGCCGTCGCGCTCACGGGCCAAGGGCGCCACGGCCGCCGCCTCGCCGCGCGCCGTCGGTGATGCCGCCGACGTCGTTTTCCTGAGCCTGCCCAATC
>JADJYF010000009.1 GCA_016719885.1 Pseudomonadota bacterium
TGCCGGCTACCCCAACGATATGCATGTCATCGGCGATGCCAGCGCGGTGCCGGCCAGCGACGGCAAGGCCGTGCCTAAATCGGGACACATGGCCAACTCCGAGGCCAAGGTCTGTGCCGACGCGATCGTGCGTGCCCTGAATGGCGAAGCACCGGACCGCAACGTCGCGACCAGTTCGGCCTGCTACAGTCCGATCACCGCGCGCAGCGCCTCGTGGTTGTCAGCCAACTTTCTGTATGGCGACATCTGCGGCACCGCCGGCGCGGTCAGGGCAAGGGCATGCACCGCGTCGATTAGACTGAAAGCGCCTGCAGGGCAAGTCAACCAGGATAACTACCAGGACATGTTCACCTGGGCCGACAGCCTGTTTTCCGACAGCTTTTCCTGAAGCCCGCCTGGGCCACGCGCCGCCGTCCCGCTGCGGACGGTGGCGCACCCGCCATGCGTGCAGGTATCCAGCCGTCAGCCAGACAAGCCACGACTGTGGGTTTTGTCATTTCAGCACCTTTCCTTGAGGCCTAGCCTGTTCCTCGACGTACCAGGGAACGTCGACGGCGCGCCGTAACGCGCGCGTTGACCCAACACGCCAGCGCGTGCGAGGAGGAAGGGATGGATCGACATCAAGCACTGTCGGGTCCGTACGCGGAATGCCACGAGACCACGAGCGCATTGCCGGCGGTCGCGGATGCGACGGGTCTCATGGCGGCCGTGCCCCATGTCGGACGTGGCGACGGTGGGTCGCCGCGTCGGCCGGAGCCAGACCCGCGTGGCGAGATCTGTGGCGATGCGCTCGAGCGCCTGGCCTGTGGCGTGGTGGTGGTCGACGGCGCCGGCAAGCTGGTGCTCTGCAACGGCGCAGCGCAGGCCATCTTGCAGCACGGTCATGTCCTCAAACTCGTGCAGAGGCGCGTGACCGCGACACGGGCCTGCGAATCGCGTCGCTGCACGCTGTTGTACGGCGCGCTTGCCCACCACCAGCCGCGCGGTGGCCCGATGCTGGTGCGAGGTGCCGCGCGCGGCGCCTATGGGGTCATTGTCGAGACCGCCGCCATGGCCCTGCGTCATCGCACCGGTGCCGCCGCCACGCTGTATATCACCGACCTCGATGCCAGGCCCGCCCACGCCCACGAAACGCGCGTGCGCGCGATGTTCGGCTTCACACCGGCCGAATCGCGCATTGCGGTCGGCCTCGCCGATGGCGACTCGGTGCACACGGCCGCGGCCTGCGCCGGCGTTACTATGAGCGCGCGTTTTCCGCTGAAAGAATCTACGAAAAACTCGGCGTGCATAAGCAGGGCGAACTGGTGGCTTTGATTCGCAGCGCGTTGCCGCCCTTGCGCGACGGTGGCCCGCCGGGTGGTACCTGGGAGCGGGACAGGCGATGAACCGCAATTGGGAGCTGCGGCGGGCGCGCGGCGCCTGGAATGATCCCGTCACGGCGCCGTGCACAGTCGCTGCGCGAGCGCTCCATCATCACCGATACATCAGGAAGTACGCCATGAACCGTCAATTGCCCCTCGCCCTCGCGCTGGTCCTGGCGGCAGGCACGCCGTCTGCCCACGCGCTCATCACCTACCACACCGTCGATGTCGCAGCGGCCATCGGTCACGGCGGCAATTTCCTCGACGGTTACATCCGCGCCGACGCCAGCGATTCACAGCTCGCGGACTTCGGTCTGCCGCCCGCGTTCGCCAATCCGCACGGCGCGCTGTCCACCGCCGTGCAGTTCAACCTGCCCTTCGGCCAGGCGCCGGTGGCGAGTTACATGAGCGGCAGCGCCACCCGCAGGACAACTTCAGAGTGAGCGGGCAGCGCGTCGACGTGCGTGGCTTCTCGCTGTCGGCCAACGATGTGCGCAGCAATTTCTCTTCGTTTCAGATCAGCAATGTCGGCGCGGTGCGCGAACTGTCGGCAAGTTTCGACGGGCGCATGAACATCGACTACACGGCCGACTTCGTTTACACCGGCAGCAACAGCGCCTGGCAAGGCAGCCACACCGAGGTCGACTTCGCCGCCATCGGCGGCTACCTGTTGAACGACGAGAGCAGCGGGCTGCGTCACGCCAGCGCCGACCAGTTCGCCGCGCTTGGCAGCTTTGCCCAGGGCGCCGCCGACTATCTCAACCTGGTGGTCGACAATCACCTGGTGCCCGACGACTGGACGCAGGTCGGCCTGTGGCTGTATTCCGGCCACTACACCGAGGACAACACCCGCGGCTTCTTCACGCCCGCGCTGCTGGGCGGCGACTTCATCGGCTACAACGTGTGGTATTCGACCGACCAGTTCGTATTCGGTCGGCCGCTGGAGGGCGCCGATGACAACGGACTGTTCAGCGCCGACGCGGTCGCGTCGCTGATTGCAAGCGGCGCGTTCCCGGAACTCGGCGGCCTCAAGCTGGCCGGCGACGGCTTCGCGCAATTGTTCGACATTCACACCATCGCCGGCGACGGCACGGCGCGGCCATCACCATCCGTTATGACGACAGCGTGCTCGCGCCCGGCGAAACCTGTTGTCGATCGTGCACTTCACCAATGGCGGGTGGGAAACGCCACCAGACGCTCGACACCGAAGCCAACACCGTGACCTTGACGGTGACGGTTTCTCGCCCTTCGCGCTGGTCAGCACACCGGTGCCGGTGCCTGCCTAGGCGTGGCTGCTGGGCCCGGCGCTGCTGCTGTTGGCGCGCCGCCGCGCGCACCGCGCCCCCGGCGCCTGAACTTGGCGCGGCGGGTAGACGAGCCCTGCTCGTAGCGCCCGCCGCGCCTGTCGGCATCGTTCGCAGGATGTGTCGATGCCGAGGGTCAGGGATGACCCACCTCGGTGGCGCGCCCTCTTTCAGGTGCGATTAGATTCGCACCGGCAGTCATGATCGCAACACCTGCCCCGCCCGCGCGTCGGTCACCGCGCCGTTCTCGTACAGCATTTCACCATTGACGATGGTATGCAGGATGCCGCGCACGGCGACCGATGCGCTTGGCGCCGCCAGGCAGAGACCGAGCAACATGTCACGGTTGGCGAGGATCTCCTTCATGCGATCGACGCGATGGTTGAAGGTCGAAAGGATGAACTCGTTGTCCAGATCGTCGGCCAGCGTGAGATCGAGGAAGGCATCGACCGGGTCCTTGCCCTCGGCCTTCGCAATCTCGTCGATGGTCTTGCCTTCGTAACCCTTGAGTTCGGGCTTGCGCACTTCGTGCACGCGCACCCGCGTCCAGTTGCGGAAAGTTTGCGGCCGCTTGAGATCTTCGCGGAACTGCGCGCGGAAGGCCGGATCGGCATACACGGCGCGCTGCGCGGGCTTGGATTGGTCGACGAACAAGGCGCGCCACGACGGGAACGGCGCGAACACGAACGGATTACGCATGTTCAATTCGCGGGTCAGCGGCAAGGGCGAGGTCTGCGGCCGTGCGCCGCGCGCAATCAGCGGCGCTACCTTGGCGAGGGTGTCGCGCACCGCTTCGGGGATGTCGTCGCGATCGAACATGGCGATGAAGGTCACCGGCCGACCACTGGCCTCCAGCAGCACGTCGAGCAGTTCATAGCCATCATCTTCGAGCACCGCTATCTGGCGCGTCAGGGCCACTTCCACCGCGCCGCGACCGCGCGCCTTCAGCACCTCGCCGTAGGCGCGGTATTCGGCGTGACTGGCATTGCGACAGGCGAGCGGTCGGCCGCCATAGCCCATGTGCTGTTTGAGCACGGTGCTGGAAAAACCGAACGCGCCGGCGTCCATCGCTTCGCCGAGCAAGGCGGCGATGCGCGCCGGTTTCATCGCCGGTGGCGGCGCGCTCCATCGAGCATCGCCCATCACGTAATGACGGAACGGCGTCAGTGGCGCGAAACGCGAGAAATTCATTCCGCCAGGCCGGCGACGCGCGGCGAGCGGCCAGAATTCGGGAAGGTTTCGAAATCCCAGGTGATGCCGCGCTCCAGCACTTCAAAGGAGGATCGCCTCGACGTTTGACAGATCGCGCATCGCGATCTCGCGCTTCAGGTCGACCACCGGGGCGATGCCGACCCGCAATTGCCCATCACCACGCTGGTCACGCCGTGCCGGCGACAGGCGTAGCGGCGTTAGTCCCAGCACATCTGCGCGTCGCTACCATGCAGGTGTGGGGATCGATGAAGCCCGGCGCGACCACGCAGGTCCGGCGGCATCGATCACGCGTTTGGCGCTGTCGTCGCTCTTGCCGATGCTGACGATCCGGCCGTCCAGCTGTTACACCGACGTCGGCCCGGTAACGCGCGCGCGCCTCCACCCCGCCATCGACCACCGTGCCGTTCTTGATGAGCAGATCGAGGGCAATCGAGAGCATGTGCCATTGCTCCCATGACGAGTAACGTCGCCCAATGAGAGTAACCGCAGGGGAAGGTTCAAGCGAGAAACACACGAAGCGGGGTTACGCAGGGACCTAGTCTCCGCACCCGTAGGTGCGGAATTCATTCGCGTCATCGCAGCGGGGCTCTGCGGCATCGCGGCGCCGTCAAATGTGCGAATGAATTCGCACCTACGGGCGGCGGCGGGAGAGCCCCCCCAGTACCGCCAATGCGCCGCCGAGCAGCAGCGCCGGCGCCGGCAGCGGCACCGCCGCGACCTGTACACGGAAAAAGGTGCCACCGTTCAGGGTGGTGAACTTGAGGCCATTGCCGAGCGTCGGCAGCAGGATGTTGCCGAACGCGCCGCTGATGCTGTCGGCGAGGATGACGTCGAAGGCGTCCCCCAGCACCGGCAGGTATCCCGCCAGCAGCGATACGCTCAGCGTGCCGCCGAGGGTCGCATCGCCGTGCACATCGAGGACATCGTGCTCGCCACGCGCCGTGCCGCCCAGGTCGACGGCGAAGCTGCCGCCCAACAGCGCGAGGCCCGCGGCGACATCGAACTCGCCGCTGGCATCCAGCGCGTCACCCGGTGTCAGCAGACCGTCGGCGGTGACGACCAGGCGGCCGTCTATGCTGCCGTGACCGCGCAACTCGCCGCCGGCGATCTGCACACCGAACGCGTCGCTGGCGCCGAGCGTGCCGCCGTTGATGGAAGTGGCGCCGAGCAGTTGCTGGAACTTGACGGTATCGAAGTGCGCCTGCACGCCGTCGATGCTGATGCCGAAGCGGCTGGCGCTCAGCACTTCACCGAGGCTCACCGTCGCGCCGTTGCTCAAGGACAGCGCGCCGTCGGTATCGTTGTTGAAGTTCGCCGCATCGAGATGCGCGCCATCGACGATGAACGACGCATGGTTGTCCACCGTGTCGATGTTGGCGCTCGCGCCGGCCAGCACTTTCACGCTGCCGCGATTGGTCACCACGTCCTGCGCGATGTACTCGGCGTTGATGCCCGTGACTTCGAGGCTGCCGTCATTGATCTGGCTGTCGGTCTGCACCTGCCCCTGCTCGACCAGCAGCGAGGCCTTGTTGTCGATGCTGTGGGTCTCGAGCTGCGCCGCGGTCTTGACCTCGAGGCTGCCGTCATTGGTGAGATTGCCGTGAATGGCGAGCATGCTGCCGGCGCCGGTCACGGTGGCCGTCGCGCCGGCGTGGTTGATCATGCTGTTGGCGGCGGCCTTACCGCCGCTTTCGAAGCGCAGGGTGTCGAAGTTGTCGAAGCTTTCGGCGCTGGCGATGGCGCCACCGCTCATGCGCCAGTCACCGTGATTGAAGATGCCCTGCACCACCTGCACCGTGGTGCCGAGATCGGCCGCGTGCAGCGCGCCGCCGCTTTCGATGATGATGCGCCCGGCATCGAGCAGGGCGCCGCCGTCGACGCTCACCGCGCCGAAACTGGCGAGCGTGCCGACCACCGTGAGATTGCCCGCGCCTATGCCGAGGGCGCTGTGGTTCGACACTTCCTCGGCGATGTTGCCGGTGGCCGAGGACGTGACGCTGCCGGTGTAATCGATGGCGACGAAATCGTCGGCGCCGGGCACGGCGGCGCCCGACCAGTTGGCGCCGTTTTCCCAGGCGCCGTCAGCGGCGCTCCAGGTGAGACTGTCGGCCAGCGCCATGGGCGCAATGGAGACCAGGGCCAAAGCCGCCAGTCCCTGGCCGCGACGCGTGTATCGTGAGCTTTTCATGTCTGTAATTATCGCCATGGCAGGTCACCCGTCTCTCTAACAATTGTGTCATCCGTGAGCTGCAACAAGAATTTACACGGCGCCGCGCCGCGCCGGCGCGTCGACCACGCCTTCGGCCGTCGCCCATAGGGTACCGGACACCTGGCACCCCGACTCCACGCGAATGCGCGGAGCTGTGACCGTGGTCGCGAGTCCCGGCGTGCCGATCACGCTGCCGGCCGCGATCGAGATGGTGGACTCCGACACCACCGGCCCTTTCACCAGGCAACCGGGGCCGATGGTGATGGGGCCGGGACACACCAGGGCGCCGCGCACCACGCATCCGGCGCCCAGCACCAGGGCGGTGCGAGCCTTGATATTGCCGTTCAGTTCCGAGCTCGTGCCGACCTCGAGGCGCCCTTCGGCAACCAGGTGGCTGTCGACGCGGGTTGCCGTGTAGAGCTTGAGATCCGAGGCCACCGCCACCGTGTGCTCGTCCAGGTGGCGCACGGTTTTCGGCAGGGTCCACGGGATCGGCGGCGGTCGCTGCATGTTCAGGCCGCCCGCCACCGCGGCGTCCGAGGCGAAGCGCACCACCTCGGCATTCAAGCGCTGGAAACGCGTGCCGGGCGCGAGCGTGATGGAGGACGTGCTGGAGATGCGGCCATACACCGTGCAATCACGGCCGATGTGCACATGGCCCTGGGAGTGCAGCCAGCGCGCCACCGTGCAGTTCTGGCCCAGCACCAGGTCGGTGCCGGCATAGACGGCGCGAAACGTGGCGTTGGCGCCACCGTAGAGCTGGCCGCCGCAATAGATCTCCTGCTCGTAGACATAGCCACCTTCCACCATCAGGTCGCCGCAGCCGATCAGGAGCGTGTCGACCAGGCGCGTGCGCCGGATCTCGTCCGACCACTGCGGCCGACTGTCCGGCCCGAGCAGCAGGAAGCGCTGGCCAGGGCGGAACTCGCCCTCGTAATCGGGCGGCGGCGACAAAGGGTCGATGCCTTCGCGCTCGAAGAAATTCTGGATCTGGTCGAAGAACGAAGCGGCGAAATGACGGATGTTGGTGTCCTGCTCGCGCACCACCACCAGCGGCGCCGCGTCGCTGCCGTTGAGCCATTCGCGCAGCGCCGGCATGAACGGCGCCGTGCACACCAAGAGCGCCAGCACCCAGAACAGCGCATGCCACATCATCACGAATGGCCGTTGACGCGATAGCGCGCGGTCTTGTCCCAGCGCAGTTCGCGCCGCCTGAGCGTGTCGTCGAACAACAGCGAGGCGCAGGCACGCGTGATGTTGATGAGACTGACCAGGAAGTTGAGGAAATTGAGTGGCAACAGGCGCAGGCGTTTGCGCGAGCCATCGAGATGCAGCGCTGCCGCGATCTCGAAGAACGCCGCGTAATTGCCGAGCGCACTGAACGACACCAGGCCGAACACCACCAGCACGCCGCCGCGCAGCACCGGCTCACCGAGCAGGAACAAGGCAAACGCGGAAACAAAGCCCAGCAGCAGCAGCGGCGCCAACATGTACACGCCGAGCAGCAGCACCGCGTCCAGGCGTTCGAATAAGCCCATGCCCGGCGCGCGCAGCGTGCGGCCGAGGTGACGCAGCGCGACCTGGTTGTGGCCCTTGGCCCAGCGCATGATCTGACGATTGCGCTCCTGCCACACTTCCGGCACTTCTTCGTAGCACTCGCAGCGATTCTCGTAGACGGTCTTGAAGCCGGCCAGCATCAGCCGATAGGTGAGATCGGTGTCCTCGGCATAGACATCCACGCGCCAACCGCCGACCGCGCGCAGCGCCGACAGCCGCACGCCGCCCACCGATCCGCCGTATTGCGGCAGCAGGCCGAGATTCATGCGCGCCTGCTGGTCGACCTGGTAGCCACCGGCGCGTTCCAGGTCGAGCAGGCGCGTGAGCAGGTTGCTCGATGTGTTGTGCGGCACCACGCGTCCCATCACCGCGCCCACCTCGGCATCGAAGAACGGCGCGGCAATCTGCTTGATGAGGCCACGTCCCGGCACGTAGTCGGCGTCGAACACGATGAGCACATCGGAATCCAGCGCTTCCGACACTTCCTTCAGCACCGCCGCCTTGCCCGGCATGCCCTCGCTGCGGCGCAGGATGCGCAACACCTCGGGATGCCGTTCACATGCCGCGCTCATCACCGCCCAGGTGTCGTCGCTGGAGCGATCGTCGACCGCCACCACTTCGTAACGCTCAGTGGGGTAGTCGACATCCGCCAGGGCGTCGAGGGCGTGGGCGATCACCGCGCTTTCGTTGTGGGCCGGCACCACCACCGTCACGAACGGCCAGTCGGCGGTATCGATGTCGAGATAGGGATGACGCTGACGGCCGAACAGGCGGTTCATGGTGAACAGCACGTGGCGCAGGGTGTAGACGATCATCAGCACCAGCACGAAATACACGGCGCACTTCAGCGCGAGTACCACGGCATGAGGGACAAGGCCGCTCATGTCATGACTCCCAGCTCACCACCCACGCGTACAGCGCGATGAACACGCCGATATCGAACAACAGCCCGAACAACACGTACAACAGCGGCAGCAGCAACAGCGAGCCGGCCTCGATGAGGGAGCACATGTGGACGAGGTACTGAAAGGGCGTGACCAGCACGATGCCGGCGATGATCAACAGCGTGCCGGCGATTTTCTTCGGCAGCGAGTATTCGAACACGTAATAGGAGAACGACAGCAGCAAGGGCACGAACAGCACCAGCACCAGCGCGTATTCGAGGCCGTTGGCGACATGGCTGGCGAGGCTGTAGGCGAACGGCGCGGGCGCCAGCCAGAACAGCGCCGAGGTCAGGAACTGCACGAGGCGCGCGCCCCACAAAGAGATAGCCGATGGGCAGCATGCGACCACGCATGGTGAGAAACGCCACCAGCATGATCAAGGCGCAGGCCGCGACGCTGGCGCGCAGGGTGTCGATGTCGGGCGCGCTGCCGCTTAAGGCCGGAAACGAAACGCTGTAGGCCAGCGGTCCGAACAGCACGCGGGTCTGGGTATCGAGCGCGGCGGGCAGATCGAGGCGCGGCAGCCAGAACGCGAACTCCCAGCGCCAGAAGGCGGTGATGTAATCGGCGCCCAGCCACAGCGCGGTGGCTGCCACCGACCAGCAGCAGCGGATGGAGCAGGCTCGCGCGCCGGAACTCGAGGCGATCCAGGGCGCGATGGCGACGTATCACGCGCCCCGAATGGCTCTGGTAGCGCAGCCGCTCAGCAAGCCCACGGCGTACCGGGCGCGCGCCATGTTCAGGAATTCCTGGAACAGACCAAGCTCTACGCCATGCTGGTCGTAGGTGCTGCTGACATAGCTGTCGGCGGACACGTTGATACCCAGCGCTTGCCCAGCCACTGTTTGCAGCTCACGCGCAGCTCGCCAAAACTGATGCCGACGTTGAAGCGGTTGTCGGCGAACGGCTGGTAAGCCTGTTCACCGCCGCCCAGGCGCGCCGTGACGATGCGCTTGCCATTCTCGGCATGGGACAGCGCCACGTAGCCCGAGGCCGAGCCGACCGCGCCGGGGTGACTGATGTTGTAGGTGCTGCCGGCCTGCACTATCCACTTCGAGGCGCTGTACCACACCGCTTCGGCCTTGAAGCCGGTATCGGTATGGATGTCCTTGGCATCGAAGTAGGTGACGCCGAGCGTGGTGACGAGATTGCGTCCCGGCAGCCAGCGCCGGCTGACGCTGACGTCGGTGCGCAGGCGCGGCCAGTAGAAGCCGCCCGAACTCGAACCGATGTTGACCGAAGTAAACCAGTCGGGACCGAACTGGTGGACATTGCCGAGCGCGCCGTAGAAGCCCTCATCGCCGAAGCGCGACAGCTCGTTGGCCTCGGCGCGCCACTGGTCGCTGGCGCCCGTGTCCAGGCGGCCACGCAGGTAGGCGCCGCGCGCGTGTCAGCAAAGCCGTCATTCACGTTGTAATAAATGCCGCCCGCTTCCAGTTCGCCCCCGACTCCCTCCGCGGCCTGGCCCGCGAGCGCGACGGATCCCGCGCACGCCACCACGGCGGCTCGCAGGACACGAAGCGGTCGGCGCCGGCGGCTGCTCGGCTCGAACATTCGATGCTCCGTTGCTCGCGCAAGTAAAAATCCGTGGATATGTTATAGGATTCATAGACCTATCGCGACTTATTAATTTTTCTTGGCGGATATACCCCGGAAGTCCATGAGCATGGGCACGGGAGCGGGAGTAAGGAGCCTGCGCCGGCGACCCGGCTGCGCGCGGCGCCGGTCGAGTTCAGTAGTCGCGCGCGGCGAGCATGCGCGCCACGGCGCGCACGATGCGCGGCCCGCTCTGGCCGTCACCGAAGGGGTTATGGGACAGCGCCTGCCGCACCGGCCACGGCGCGCCGTCGGCCAGCATCGCCACCAGCGCGGCCGGATCGGGCGCCAGGCGCGCCAGCCCGGTGGCGAGGATCTCGGCGCGTTCCGTGCAATCGCGCAACACCAGCAAGGGCACGCCGATCGCGGCGACCTCCTCCTGCACGCCGCCGGAATCCGACAGCACCAGGCTGCTGGCGGCGAGCAGCGCCAGGAACTCCTGGTAGCCGAGCGGCGCGATGAGTTCGACCCGCGGCTGCCCGTCGAGCATGGCGTGCAGCACCGGCGCGACCTCGGGATTGGGGTGCAGCGGCGCCACCAGCACGGTGTCCTGGTGGGCAGCCACGTAGTCGCGCACCGCGCGCACGTAGCCCGCCAGGCGCGCGCCAAGGTTCTCGCGCCGGTGCAGCGTCAGGCACAGCACGCGACGTCCGGCATGGCGCGCCAGCAGCGCCGCCAACATCGCGCCCGGCCGCGCCGTCGGCAAGGCATGCGCCAGGGCGTCGACGATGGGGTTGCCGCACAGCACGATGGCTTCCGGCGCGATGCCTTCATTGACGAGATTGACGACATTGTCGGCAGTGGCCGCGCAATGCAGGGTGCTGGCGTGTGTGATGAGCAGGCGGTTGGCCTCCTCCGGGTAGGGACTGTGGAGATTGAAGCTGCGCAGCCCCGCCTCGATGTGCACGACCGGGATGCGCAGCGACGCCGCCACCAGCGCGGCCGCCAGCGCGGTGGTGGTGTCGCCCTGCACCAGCACCGCGCGCGGCGCGAGGCGCGCGATGAGCGGCGTGAGCAGCCGCGCGGTGGTGGCGAGCAGCGCATCGACGCCCTGCCCGGGCTGCATGACTTCGAGACGGTGGTGCACCGTGATGTCCAGCGCCGCGAGCTGGTCGCGTAACAGGTCGGCCTGCTGACCGGTGACGATGGTTTCGCAACGCAGCGCCTGCTGCGCCGCGAACGCCGCCAGCACCGGTGCGAACTTGATGGCCTCGGGGCGCGTGCCCAGCACGGCGACGACACGCGTCATGACGATGACAATACTGATCGAGTCCCCACCGCGGCACTGTAAGAGCCGCCCGCGGCCGCGGCAAGGCGAGCACCGCGGGTTACAGTAAACATCGTGTCCATCACCAAGCGGGGACGAGAATGAGTGGAGCGCACGCCGCTGCTGGTCGCGGCGCTCGGCGGCAATGCCCTGTTGCGTCGTGGCGGAAACCGCCGACGCCGCCACTCGCGCGCCAATGCGCGCCTCGCGGCGCGTGCGCTGGCGCCGCTGGCCGCCGGCCGGCAACTGCTGGTGACCCATGGCAATGGCCCGCAGGTCGGCCTGCTGGCGCTGGAACGCGAGGGCGACACCCATGCCGGTCGCTACCCGCTCGACGTGCTCGATGCCGAGACCGAAGGCATGCTCGGCCTCATCCAGCAGGAGCTGGCCAATCAACTGCCGCGCGGGCGCCTGCGTCACGCTCATCACGCAGATCGAAGTGGCGGCCGACGACCCCGCGTTCGCTCGGCCGGGCAAACCGATAGGCGCGGTCTACGCCGACGACGAAGCGCACGCCATCGCCGCGGCGCGCGGCTGGCAACTGCTGCGGGACGGCAAGGGCTGGCGCCGCGCGGTGGCCTCGCCGCGGCCGCGGAGCGTGGTTGAACTGCGCATCATTGCCCAGCTGCTGGCCACCGACACGGTGGTGATCTGCGCGGGCGGCGGCGGTATTCCGGTGGTCCGCGATGCGGACGGGCGACTCGATGGCGTTGAAGCGGTGATCGACAAGGATGCGGCCAGCGCCCTGCTCGCGCGCCAACTCGGGGCCAGCGCGCTGCTGCTGTTGACCGATGTCGATGCGCTGCAGCGACTGGGCCAGCGACCATCAACGCGCGTTGCGCAGCATCGGCAGCAGCGAACTCGCGAGCCAGGTGTTCGCCGCCGGCAGCATGGCGCCCAAGGTGGCGGCGGCCTGCGAGTTTGTCGAGGCCGGCGACGGCGTGGCGGCAATAGGCCGCCTCGAAGACGCGGAAGCGATACTCGCCGGTCGCGCCGGCACGCGCATCATTGCCGGCCGCCACCCCGCGAGTTGGTGGTGAGGTCTCAGCGCGTGAGCCCGCGCTCGCGCAGGAATTGCTCCACCTCGCCGCGCAGACCCGGCGCATCGAGATCCGCGTAGTCGTAACGCACGCGCAGCACCGGCTAGTGATCGGCGCCAGCGCCGCCAGGTCGCAGGGCGTGGCGGCCACCACCAGTTCGGCATCGCTGGCATTGATGGTCGCCGCCAGCTCGGCCAGCTGCCGCGCGCCGCCAGCGAGCGCCGGCAACACGGTATCGAGATGCGGATAGCGTTCGAACACGGCCGCCATCGCCGGCGTGGCGCCTGCGCGCGGATCGACGATGGCCGCGGCGCCGCCTCGCGTGCCGCCACCAGCCCCGCGCCGTAGGCCATGCCGCCATGGGTCAGGGTCGGACCGTCGTCCACCACCAGCACACGCTTGCCGCGCACCCGCGCGGCGTCGTCGAGGCGCAGCGGTGAAGCGCCGCGCAAACACCTGGCGCGCGGATTGACGGCGACGGCCGCGGCCAGCACCTGGCCCACCGCCTCGCTGCTGGCCTGGTCGCACTTGGCCGCGATCACGATATCGGCCATGCGCAACACGCTTTCGCCGGGGTGATAGGCGCACTCGTCGCCGGGCCGCAGAGCATCGACCAACACGATGTGCAGATCGGGCCGCACGAACGGAAAGTCGTTGTTGCCACCGTCCCACAACAGGACGTCGGCTTCATCCTGCGCGCGCGCGAGGATCGCCGGCGTAGTCGACGCCGGCACACACCACGCTGCCGCTGGCGAGGTGCGGTTCGTACTCCTCCCGTTCCTCGACCGTGCACCGCGCGGCACATCGAGATCGGGCGTCGCGAAGCGATGCACCGCCTGCCGCGCGAGATCGCCATAGGGCATGGGATGGCGCAACACCACCACGCGCAGGCCATGCCCGCGCAACCAAGTCGCCAGCGCGCGGCTGGTCTGCGACTTGCCGCAGCCGGTGCGCACCGCCGACACCGCGATCACCGGTACGCGCGCCGCCAGCATGGTGCGTCGCGGCCCCAGCAAGGTGAAATCGGCGCCGCCCGCCAAGGCTAGCGAAGCGCGGTGCATGACCTCGACATGCTTGACGTCGCTGTAAGGCAAACACCACTTCATCGACCGCCGCGCCGGCCAGCAGCGCGCCCAATTGCGTTTCCTCGACGATGCGAATGCCGTGCAGATAAACGCGCCAGCCAGCTCGGCCAGGTAGCGACGCGCGGCGATATCCGGGGATCTGCGCGGCGGTGAAGCTCAGCACTTCGTAGTGCGGATCGTCGCGGTAGACGGTGTTGAAGTTATGAAAGTCGCGCCCGGCAGCGCCCAGGATCACGACCCGGCGACGGCTCATCCGATCATCACCGACTGCCCGCCGTCGACCGGCAGGCACACGCCGGTGATGAAGCGCGCCTCGTCGGAAGCGAGGAACAGGGCCCGCGCGTTCGCCACCGTCCCAGGCCGAGCCCATCTGGCGGCCGAGCGGCGCGCTGGCATTGCGCTGTTCGATGAGCTTAGCG